>WHSS01000016.1 GCA_009379975.1 Actinophytocola sp. | reverse complement strand
CGTCTCCTGGACGGCAGGCTGGGCGGAGGGTGCTGTGCACACGGCGATCAACGCGGTATGGGGCGTGCTGAACTACCTCGGCGGCGAGACCGACCCCACGAATCCAGGACCCGGCGATGTCTTCGACGACATCGCCCCGGTCGAACTCGGTGACGCCACGGAGGTGCTCTGATGTCCACAATGGATCCCCAGCCGGTCGGCCCGGTGAGCGGGACCGAGGTTCCGCGTTACACCGGTGAAGCCACCTTCGCCAGGCTGCCCAGGCTGGCCGATGTGCCCGACGCGGGCGCGGTGATCTGGGGCGTGCCGTTCGACTCCGGGGTGAGCTACCGGCCGGGCGCCCGGTTCGGCCCCTCGCACATCCGGCAGAGCTCTCGCTTGCTGCGCCCGTACAACCCCGCCCTCGACGTAGAACCGTTCGGGCGGCAGCAGGTCGCCGACGCCGGAGATACCGGGGTCAACCCGTTCGACATCGCCGAGGCGATCGGCACCATCGAATCCGCCGCTCGCGAACTGTCCGGCACCGGCAGAAGGCTGGTCACCATCGGCGGCGATCACACGATCGCCCTACCGTTGTTGCGGGTGGCGCGCGAGCGGCATGGCCCGGTCGCGGTGCTGCACTTCGACGCGCACCTCGACACCTGGGACACCTACTTCGGCGCTCCGTACACCCACGGCACGCCCTTCCGACGGGCGTCCGAGGAAGGGCTGATCGACTTCGATCACTCGATGCACGTCGGCATCCGCGGGCCGCTCTATGCCCGGCTGGACCTCGACGAAAGTGAGCGGCTCGGCTTCGCCGCGATCAACTGCCGGGACTTCGCCCGCAAGACGCTGGACGAGCTGATCAACCGCATGCGCGATCGCCTGGGTGACCGGCCGGTGTACGTCTCCGTCGACATCGATGTGCTCGACCCCGGTTTCGCCCCGGGGACGGGCACCCCGGAGGCGGGCGGCATGTCCAGCCGTGAGCTTCTGGAGGTGCTGCGCGGGCTCGAAGGGCTCAACGTGGCCGGTGCCGACATCGTCGAGGTGGCGCCCGCCTACGACCACGCCGAGATCACCGGCATCGCCGCCGCGCATGTGGCCTACGACCTGCTCAGCGTGCTGCCGGTCGGGACAGCGTGATGCGCGCGCCCACGGTCGTCGAGGAAGCCGTCCAGGTTGCCAAGGCCACCTCGGCGCAGGCGGGGTCCACATCGAGACCGTATCCGATCCCCGGCGGCTGGCGCCGGTGGCGGAGCTGTTCGCATCGGTGTGGGGTAGCGGGCCGGGACAGGAACCCATGGCCGCCGACCTTCTCCGTGCGCTCGCGCATTCCGGCGGCGCCGTGCATGTCGCCTATCACGTAGCCGATGGGCCGGATCGAACTCGACCGGTAGGTGCGGCCGTCGCCGTTTTCGGGCCGCCGAGATCGCACGCGGCGTACTCACTGATCGCGGCCGCGGCCGAGCCGGGCGGCGGCGTCGGATATGCCCTCAAGCAGGCGCAGCGGGCGTGGGCGCTACGGCGCGGTGCGACCTCGCTGACGTGGACCTTCGATCCGCTGATCGGCCGGAATGCCCGCTTCAACCTGGTCAAGCTCGGCGCGATCGCTACCGAGTACGTCGTCGACTTCTACGGCCCGCTCGCCGACGGCACGAACGACGGCGACGAGACCGACCGGCTGGCCGTCACCTGGGAGGGACAGCACGCGCACGACCGACGCCGCGAACGGCAAGTACGCCAGGGTGGACGGCCCGCGCGAACAACAACCGCGACACCACGGTCTGGCAGCAGCGCCTGACGGTGGGTCGCTGTCGGTCATGGACTCCAGTGGACTGTGGTGCCGGGTGCCCACCGACATCCTCTCGGTACGCCGCGAAGATCCGGAACTCGCGGCGAGGTGGCGTGCCGCCGTGCGGGAGGTCTTCGTACCGGCGCTGGCGGAAGGCTTCGTCGCCGTCGGCGTATCGCGAGACGGCTGGTATCGCCTGACCCGATCGAAGCAGCGATGAAGATCGAACGGGTCGAGCTGATCCACATCAGGCTGCCCCTGGTCGGCACGTTCCGGACGTCGTTCGGGTCGATGCCGGAGAAGGACACCTTCCTGCTCCGCGTGATCACCGGCGACGCGGAGGGCTGGGCCGAGTTCGCGGGCGATCCGGAGCATCTGTACTGCGACGAATTCGCGGCGAGCGCCGAGCTCGTGCTGCGAGACCACCTCATCCCGCGCGTGGTCGCCACCGGGGATGTGAGCGTCGCGCGGGTCGGTCCGGCCGTCGAAGCGGTCAAGGGTCACCCGCTGGCCAAGGCGGTGCTGGAGACGGCGATCCTCGACGCGGAGCTACGCGGCTACGACATGTCGCTGGCCACCTACCTCGGCTCGGTGCATGACCGGGTGCCCAGCGGGGTCTCGGTCGGCATCATGGACACCATCCCGCAGCTCCTCGAAGCGGTCTCGGGCTACCTCGAGCAGGGCTACGTGCGGATCAAGCTGAAGATCGAGCCCGGTTGGGACATCGAGCCGGTCCGCATGGTCCGCCGGGAGTTCGGTGACGACGTGCTGCTGCAGGTGGATGCGAACACCGCCTACTCGCTGACCGACGCCGAGCAGTTGCGCAAGCTCGACGAGTTCGGGTTGCCGATGCTCGAACAGCCGCTCGCCGAGGACGATCTGCGCGGCCACGCCGAGCTCGCGAAGCTGGTGCATACCCCGATCTGCCTCGATGAGACGATCAACTCCGCGCGCGACACCGCGACGGCGATCGAGCTCGGCGCGTGCCGGGTCGTCAACGTCAAGCCCGCCCGTGTCGGTGGCTATCTCGAAGCGCGGCGCATCCACGACGTCGCCGCGGCCAACGGGATTCCGGTCTGGTGCGGCGGAATGCTGGAGACCGGGATCGGCCGGGCCGCCAACCTCGCGCTCGCCGCGTTGCCCGGTTTCGTGCTGCCCGGTGACACCTCGGCGTCCGGCAGGTTCTATGCCGAGGACATCACCGAGCCGTTCGTCATCGAGGACGGCCATCTGCCGGTGCCGACCGGCGCAGGCATCGGCGTGGACGTGCTTGACGACGCCCTGGTCCGCTACACCGTCGCCCGGCGCGATCTGTACTCCCACCGCTAGAAGAAGCCGCTAGTAAGACCTCGCTAGTTAGACCCGGGAAGGACCCTCATGACCGCCACCTGGACTTCGATCTTGCCGCCGTTAATCGCGATCGTCCTCGCATTGCTGACCCGGCAGATCCTCCCGTCGCTGCTGGCAGGCGTCTGGCTCCTCGGCGGTTCGACCTTCACGGGGATCGGGTCGTCCCTGCTCGACACCGTGAGCGTGCACATCGTCGAGGCTCTCGTGGACGAGGATCACGTGAAGATCATCGTGTTCACGCTGATGATCGGCGGGATGGTCGGCATCATCCGGCGCAACGGCGGTACCGACGGCATCGTCAAGCTGGTGACGCGATGGGCGTCGAACCCCCGGCGCGGGCAGGTCGCGGCGGGCGGTCTCGGCGTCGCCGTCTTCTTCGACGACTACGCCAACACCCTGGTGGTCGGCAACACCATGCGGCCCATCACCGACCGGTTGCGCATCTCGCGCGAGAAGCTCGCCTACATCGTCGACTCCACGGCCGCGCCGGTCGCCACCATCGCGCTGTTCACCACGTGGATCGGCTTCCAGGTCGGCCTGATCGGGGAGGCGGCTCGAAAAGAGCGGCTTCGCGGTCTTCGTCGAGTCGCTGCAATACGCCTTCTACCCGATTCTCGCGATACTGCTGGTGTTCGCTGTCGCCGGGAGCGGGCGTGACTTCGGGCCGATGCTCGCCGCCGAGCGGCGGGCACGCGGCGGGAAGGTGCTGCGTGAGGGCTCGCACCTGGCAGTAGTGAGGCCATCGCCCAGGAGCTGCAGCCGGGGGAGGGAACTCCGCGCAGGCTCCTCAACGCCGTACTCCCGATCGGGGTGCTGATCGCGACCACGCTGATCGGGCTGCTCGTCACCGGCGAAGGCGGCAACCTCATGGAGATCATGGGCGACGGGGACGCGTTCGCCGCCCTGCTGTGGGGATCGTTGCTCGCGGTGATCGTCGCCGGTGTCCTGAGCGTGAGCCAGCGGCTCATGTCGGTCGGCCAGACCGTTGACTCCTGGTTCTCCGGGGTCACGTCGATGCTCAACGTGGTCATCATCCTGACGCTCGCGTGGTCGTTGTCATCGCTGACCGAGAAGCTCGGTACTGCCGAATTCCTCGCGAGGACCCTCGGCGAAGCGATCCCGGCCGCGTTGTTGCCCGCGATCCTGTTCGTGCTCGCGGCCGCGGGCGCATTCGCCACCGGGACCAGTTGGGGCACGATGGGCATCCTGACGCCGCTGGCCGTGCCGCTGGCGTGGGCGGTGCTGCAAGCCCAGGGCGACGCGCTGCCGGGCGGTCACCCGATCCTGTTCGCCAGCGTGTCCACGGTGCTGGCGGGCGCGGTCTTCGGTGACCACTGCTCGCCTATCTCCGACACCACGGTCATCTCTTCGCTTGCTTCGCAGTGCGACGTGGTCGATCACGTCCGGACCCAGTTGCCGTACGCCCTCTACGCGGCCGCTGTCGCCGTCGTGTTCGGGCTGGTGCCCGTCGGCCTGGGAGTGCCGTGGTGGCTTGCGTTCCCGCTGGCCATCGCAGCCCTGCTCGCTAGCCTGCGGTTCTTCGGCAAGCGCGTGCCTGATCCGGCGGCCAGCGAAGCCACGGAGCCGGTGGAAGTTCAAACGGCCGACCAGAACTAGGCCGTGTCACTGACGAGATTCAGCGTAGCCCTCGACCATCGGCGACCGTTTCATGCCCTGCTCGCGGCGATCAACCACAACATCCGGATGAGCTTGTCGAACACGATCCTATCCGAGACCCTGTGGCGGTGACATCCCAGCGGGCGCGTGGGATCGACCGCGGTCGCGGTGGAATCAGTGCGGCGAACTGGTCCACAACGGGGTAGTAAGCATGATGGCAGCGCAGGCACAGGCGCTTCTAGTGATCATGAAGCGTAGACAACTTCATAATCACCAACGCCTGTGTCTGCCCCAACACCAGGGCCGCAACTCAACACCTCGTCGCGCGGCCTCTTAGTGCGGTTAGAGGTGGTGGTGTGAGTAGTTTCGCCGGGGTGTTTGCTGCGGGTCTATGTACGCTGGCCGGATGAATTCTGGATGGCCGTCTGCGGCCATGAGGCGGGAGCCCAAGGGCGCCTTCGGTGCCGTATATGCAGCCATATAAGCACCCGAGGCCCGCTTCGGCTCGCCCGGGCGCTACCCAATGGGGGCGCGTCACCGCGGCCGCACCATCAACGCCTGCGCGCCGATCGCGACCTGGCCGTCCTGGTCGTGCAGCACGCTGGACGCGGTGCCGATGCCGTCCGGCCCGATGACGGTGTGCGCGTCGAGCCCGATCCATTCACCTACCGGTTCGCGCATGATGTGGACGGTCAGGTCGGTGTTGATGAACCACCACTGTGATGGATTGAGCCGGTTCGACAGGCCGTTACCGGAGTCGGCGACGGTGAGCAGGCGCTGCAGCCCGGTTGGGTTCTCCCCGGCCACCAACGGGACTCGCTGCCGCACCCAGGCGGTCGACGGGCCGGGGAGGTGCAGGCCGCCGACGAGGGGGCGCCACTCCATCGCGTCGACGTAGCCCGGACTCCAGCCGTCCGGCCGCCCCATCGGCTCGATGCCCTCGCCTGAGGGCAACCGGTTCGCGGCCCCGGCGGCAACCGACGTGGAATCGCTACGAGCGATGCGCCAGGCCGACGCGGTGGCGACGACCCGCTCGCCCGCGGTCAGTTCCGCCGCCAGCATTTCCACCGAGCGACCCGGCCGGACCAGCCGGGCGCTGGCCCGCAGCTCCGCAACGGGCACCGGGCCGAGGATCTCGACCGTAACGCGAGCGATCTGCGTCGGCCGGTCGGTGGGGATCCGCTCGAGTGCGCGCGCCAGCAGCGCCGACGGTGGGCCGAGATGCTGCGATTCGGCATTCCACGGGCCCGCGGTGTGCCGGGTGGAGCTGAACGTCTCGTCGTCGACGGGAACGTAGAAGGCATCGGCTTCGGGCACTGTCATGAGCGCTAGCTGATCACCCGAACCACGGCGCGCGCAAGCGTCCGGGGCAGGAGGGACTCAGTGCGCTGACTCGCCGGCGGCCTCGGGCTGCGCGCCGCCCTTCGAGCGTTTCCGGCGGTTGGGCGGTGGGGGCGGAGGCAGGCCTTCGACCAGTTGGGCGAGGTCGACCCGCAGGCCGGATGCCAGCCGCAACAGGACATGCAGGCTCGCGTTGCGTTGCCCTCGCTCGATCAGTCCGCACATCGACCAGTGCACCCCTGCGACGCCGCCTAGCTCTTCAAGGCTGAGGCCGAGTGCTTCGCGGCGTGCGCGCACTCGTTCCCCCAGCACCCGGGCGGATTCGGACACGGGCGGAACGGGGCTCGGCGGCATGAGCGAAACTTTTAGTGGGCTCACGCCGATCCGGCCAGCCATGATCGACATAAGGCAATAAGTCCTAGCCAATACGTACACATGATGGGCGTTACCGGGCAGGTATCGGGTCGGCGAGCAGTCGAGTGATCACGGCGCGAGCCTCGTTGGCTGTCAGCGTGTTTGCCGGCATCGGATCCTTCCGTTTGGGGTTGGATTGACCGTGTTGTATCGCTCTGACCAGGCATGTTCGACATAAGACGATAAATCTGAGTCAATACGTACTGAAGTAAGGTCCAGTCGGAGTAACACTGCCGGCTTCGAACTGGTCATGCTGTGACCTCGGCGTCGGTGGATTGACGGGGGATGATCATGAGCGGCAATCAGTCTGGCCGAGGCGGACGGCGCCCTCCGTCGGGGGTGCCGGGCATCAATTGGCTGGTGTCATCGGCCGAGCCGCAGCCCGCGATCAGCGTCACGCTCGACAACGACCAGGGCGTCACGCTTGATCAGTGGCGGGTGGGCTCGGCGTTCGCCCTGTGCACGTTGTGGCTCGAGGATGGACTGATTCGGCTTCCCGCCACGGACTGGGAGCACGCCCGCGACGACGTGGCCCATGGCTACGAGTGGACGCTGTTTCTCGAGCTCGACGGTCCGGACAACGCGATTGTGCTGTCGTGTGCGGACGTCCAGTCGCGGCCGCCCGTGGTGAAGGCGCAGACCGGAGGCCTCAGCGGCGACGACGAGACGGACAAGCATATGGCGATGCTGCTCTGCATGCTGCGCCAAGACGGCGGGTCGCTGCGGGCGAGGGCCAGCACGCTCATCGGCGCAGCGCAAGTGATCGGCCGTGGTCACGAGTGGCGAGCCGTCCTCGGTGATAACGACGGGGAAAGTCAGCTGTTCATTCTGTCCGAACCGAACGGGCCGCCACCGCCCCTGCCCTGACCGGCGTGTCCGCGCCCCAGTCCCACGTGTCCGCACTTCAGGCCCGCGGCACCCGGATGCCGTCGAAGGCGACCTTGGCGACCGCGTCGGCCAGCGCGGTGCTGTCGGAGCCACGGCGGGGCTGGTACCACTCGATCAGCGAGTTGACCATGCCGAAGAGCAGCCTCGCGGTGGTGGCCGGGTCGACGTCGGGGCGGATGTCGCCTTCGGCCTCGGCCTGCGCCACCAGGTCGGCGACGATCCGGTCGAACTGGCGTCGCCGGGCGACCGCGGTCCGCTCGACCTTGGTGTTGCCTCGGACGCGGAGTAGCAGCGTGACGAAGGGGAGTTGCTCGGAGAGCACCCGCACACTGCCCCGGACCAGGTGCTCGAGCTTGTCGATCGCCCGCCCCGGCAACGCCTCGACCTCAGCGGCGACGGCGAAGAGCCCGTCGAGCGCGCGGTCGACCGACATGCGCAGCAGCTCTTCCTTGCTGGCGACGTGGTGATAGATCGCCGACTTGGTGATCCCCAGCCTGCGGCTGAGTTCCTCCATGCTGGTGCCGTCGTAGCCGCGCTCGTAGAACAGCTTCGCGGCCACCTGCAGCAGTGACTCCAAGTCGTAGCCCGGCCGCCCGCGCCGCCGGTTCCCCGAGGCGCGAGAGAGGCCCGGCTTCGCGTCTCCCGTCGTCGTCATGGCGTTGAGTCTCTCAGGTGTCTTATTCAAAAGTCGGGCTATTCATCTGGTGTCTCGCCTGAGTATCGGCCCTCACCTGGAGTCGGCCGTCGCGAGCTACCCTCCGGGCGGCCCCGCCGACCGACTTATGAATAGCCCTCCAGGGAGCCCGGCTGACCGCCCGCGTTGCCGCCCTTCATCGAGCTAGCGTCCGCGCTCATCGATGACGCGGCGCATCTTGCCCATCGAGCGCTCCAGGGTGTCGGGGTCGACCACGTCGACGCCGACTGTGACACCGACCCCGTCCTTGATGCCCGCCGCCAGCGCGGTCGCCGCGACGTCACGGCTCGGCGCGTCGGCCGCCGGGCTGGCTTCGACGCGCACCGTCAGGTGATCCATGCGGTCCCGCTTGGTCAGCACGATCTGGAAGTGCGGGGCCAGATCGGCGATGCGCAGCACGATCTCCTCGATCTGGGTGGGGAAGACGTTGACGCCACGCAGGATGATCATGTCGTCGGAGCGGCCGGTGACCTTCTCCATCCGGCGCATCGAACGGCGAGCCGTGCCGGGCAGCAACCGGGTCAGGTCCCTGGTGCGGTAGCGGATGATCGGCATCGCCTCTTTGGTCAGCGAGGTGAACAGCAACTCGCCGTGCTCGCCGTCGGCCAGCACGTTTTCCTCGATCGGATCGATCACCTCGGGGTAGAAGTGGTCCTCCCAGATGTGCAGGCCGTCTTTGGTCTCCACGCATCCCTGGGACACCCCGGGCCCGATGACCTCGGACAGGCCGTAGATGTCGACCACGTCGATGTCCATCCGCTGCTCGATCTCGGTGCGCATCTGCTCGGTCCACGGTTCGGCGCCGAAGATGCCGACCCGCAGAGACGTGCTGCGCGGGTCGATGCCCTGGCGTTCGAACTCGTCGAGCAGGGTGAGCAGGTACGACGGCGTGATCATGATGATCTCGGGCCGGAAGTCGGTGATGAGCTGCACCTGCCTGGCCGTCATGCCGCCGGAGGCGGGAACGACGGTGCAGCCGAGCTTCTCGGCACCGTAGTGAGCGCCGAGGCCACCGGTGAACAGGCCATAGCCGTATGAGACGTGCACGGTCTGGCCCGGCCTGCCCCCGCGGCGCGGATCGAGCGCGCCACCACACCGGCCCAGGTGTCGATGTCGGCGGCGGTGTAGCCGACCACGGTGGGCTTGCCGGTCGTGCCGCTCGAGGCGTGGATCCGGCTGACCTCCTGCCGCGGCACCGCGAACATGCCGAACGGGTAGTTCTCGCGCAGGTCCTGCTTCGTGGTGAACGGGAACTTCGCCAGGTCGGCCAGGCTCTTACAGTCATCGGGATGCACCCCGGCTTCGTCGAACTTCCGCCGGTAGAACCCGACGTTCTGATACGCGTGACGCAGCGTCCACCGGAGGCGGTCGAGCTGCAGGGCGCGCAGTTCGTCGATGCTGAGCCGTTCGGCGGCGTCGAGTTCGGCTGCTTCGGGCGCGGATCCGACCCGCCTGGTTTCGGTACTGCTCACTACGCTTCCTTGTCGCGTTGGATGGTGCGGCTGCGGCCACGGAACTCGGCGATCACCGTGTCATCGCGATGAACCGTCACGTCGTAGATACCGCTCCGCCCGTAGCGGGTGCGCTCGGTGGCGGTCGCGATGAGCTCGTCGCCGAGATAGGCGGAGGCGACGAAGGAGATATCGGCGCCGGCGGCAACGGTCACCGGCCCGTAGCTGTTGCACGCGCAGGCGAACGCCGTGTCGGCCAGCAGGAACAGATACCCGCCGTGGGCGAGGTCGTGCCTGTTGACCATGACCTCCGAAACCCGCATCCGCACCGTGGCGGAACCCGGGCCGACCTCGGTCAGTTCGATGCCGAGCGCGGTGGAGGCGGTATCCGCGGCGAGCATGTCGTGCGCTGCCGTGGGAGATACTGGCGACCGCTGTGACATTGACGTCACCCCTTGCTAACTGACCGAATGGACGGTTATTAATGTGGGTGCCGGACCCGCCACCTGTCAAGAGGAGAGCGAGAATGCCCGCCGAGAACGCCACGCCGCACACGCAGCAACCATCCGAAGGTACCCGAGACGCAGCGGGTCCCGGGACCGTCGGCGTGATCGGCGGGGGCCGGATGGGTGCCGGTATCGCACAGGTGTTCGCGGCAATCGGTGCCGAGGTCGTGGTGACGGAAAGCAACGCCGAGGCCGCGGCCGCCGCGAGCGAGCGCGTGCTGACCGGGCTGCGGCGCGCCCAGGAGAAGGGCAAGCTCGATGAGGAGCCCGATGCCGTGCTCGCCCGGATCCGGTTCGTGACCGACGTCGCCGAGTTGCCCGCCGCGGCGGACCTGGTGGTGGAGGCCGTGCCGGAGCGGCTCGACCTGAAGGTGGCCGTCCTCGCTGCCGCCGAGCGCGTCGTCGGCGAAGCTACCGTGCTGGCCAGCAACACCAGCTCGCTCTCCATCGGTGAGCTCGCCGCTTCGCTGCGGGTCCCTTCCCGGCTGCTCGGCATGCACTTCTTCAACCCAGTGCCCGCCTCGTCGCTCGTCGAGGTCGTCGTCGGGCCCCAGACCGCGCCGGAGCTGGACGGCACGGTCTCGGCGTGGGTGCGCGCGCTGGGCAAGACCGACGTCGTGGTGCGGGATTCGCCGGGCTTCGCGACCAGCAGGCTCGGCGTGATGCTCGGTCTCGAGGCGATCCGGATGCTCGAGGAGGGCGTCGCGGACGCGCAGGCCATCGACGCCGCGATGGAGCTCGGCTACCGGCACCCGATGGGCCCGCTGCGGTCCACCGATCTGGTCGGGCTCGACGTGCGGCTGGCGATCGCCGAGTACCTGCAGCGCACACTCGGCGATCGGTTCGCGCCGCCGCAACTCCTGCGGGACAAGGTCGCGGCGGGCGAACTGGGTCGTAAGACCGGCCAGGGCT
This sequence comes from Actinophytocola sp., assembly GCA_009379975.1. Classification (GTDB taxonomy): domain Bacteria; phylum Actinomycetota; class Actinomycetes; order Mycobacteriales; family Pseudonocardiaceae; genus WHSS01. The sequence continues at coordinate 30,972 of WHSS01000016.1, read as the reverse complement.
TCTACCCCTGGAAGTAAAGGCGCGGCTACTCCCCGGTGAACTGCGGCTGCTGCTTGGCGAGGAAGGCGTCGACCGCGGATCGGTGATCGTGGGTGAGGCCGAGGCGTGCCTGGGCGGCGCCTTCGGCCCGCAGCACGTCGTCGAGCGGCGGCTGGTGCGCGCGGGCAAGTGCCTGCTTGGCCTCCGCGTAGGCCGCGGTGGGGCCGGCCGCCAGCTTCGCGGCGAGTTCGCCTGCCATGGCCGCCAACTCCTCGGGCTCGACGACCCGGCCGACGAGTCCCCATTCGAGCGCCTGCGCCGCGGTGAACGTCTCGCCGAGCAGGACCAGCTCGCCGGCCCGGGCCGCGCCCACCGCCCGCACCAGGCTGGCCGAAAGCCCCGAGTCGCAGGTCAGCCCGATCGCGGTGAACGCGGTGCCGAACTTCACACCTGCCGAGGCCATGCGCAGATCGCAGGCGAGCGCGAAACCGAGACCAGCGCCGACACAAGCGCCGTTGATGGCCGCGATCACCGGCTTCGGCATGGTCGCGAGCGCGGTGACGATCGGGTTGTAGTGCGCCGCGATGGTGTCGAAGGCGGTGCCGGCATCGGCGTTCAGCGCTTCGGCGTGCTCGGCGAGATCCTGCCCGACGCAGAACGCCTTCCCGGCGCCGGTCAGCACCACCGCGCGGACCGAAGTGTCATCGGCGACATCGGCCAGCGCCTCGACGAGTTGGTCCTTCATCTCGGCGGTCAGCCCGTTGTGCCGATCCGGCCGATTCAGCGTGACGGTGGCCACGGAGTTGTCACGAGTGACGAGAACTTTGCGGGTATCACTTTCCTCAACCATGCGGGCACGCTACCATCAAATACTGAACGTACGGTAGGTAATTCGATCCAGGTGAACGAGAGGTCTCAGGCGATGGCTCTGCTGCGCAGCTACGTGTCCGGCGGCTGGCACACCCCGGCCGGCAAAGACACTGTCGGCGTGCCGGTGCACGACGCGGTGACAGGTGAGGAGGTCGCGCGCGTTTCCTCCTCGGGTATCGACATGGCCGCCGTGCTCGACTATGGCCGCACCGTCGGCGGGCCCGCCCTCCGGTCGTTGACCTTCCATCAACGCTCGGCGCTACTCAAGGCGCTCGCCTCGCAGCTGCGCGAGCACCGCGACGAGCTGTACGCGCTGTCTGCGCGAACCGGCGCCACCCTGGGCGACTCGAAGTTCGACATCGACGGCGGCATCGGGACGCTGTTCGGCTACTCGAGCAAGGGCAAGCGCGAACTGCCCAACGACACCGTCTATGTCGAGGGCGACGTCGAGCAGTTGAGCAAGGGCGGCAGCTTCGTCGGCCAGCACGTGCTCACCTCACTGCACGGCGTCGCGATCCAGATCAACGCGTTCAACTTCCCGGTGTGGGGCCCGCTGGAGAAGTTTGCGCCCGCGTTCCTGGCCGGGGTGCCGAGCTTGATCAAGCCCGCCAGCCAGACGGCGTACCTGACGGCGCGGCTGGTCGAGCTCATCGTCGAGTCCGGCCTGCTGCCCGAGGGCTCGCTGCAGCTGGTGTGCGGGAGCGTCGGTGACCTGCTCGACCACGTGACGCCGCAGGACGTGGTTTCGTTCACCGGCTCCGCTTCGACGGCGCAGAAGCTGCGTGCGCACCCTGCCATCGTGCGGAACTCGGTGCGGTTCAACGCCGAGGCCGACTCGCTGAACCTGTCCATCCTCGGCCCCGACGCCAAGCCTGGCACCGCCGAGTTCGACCTCTACGTCAAGCAACTGGTCACCGAGATGACGGTGAAGGCGGGGCAGAAGTGCACCGCGATCCGTCGCGCGTTCGTGCCCTCCGAGCTGATCGACGACGTGGCGCGGGCGGCGAGTGAACGGCTGGCCAAGGTCACCGTCGGCAACCCGGCCAACTCCGAGGTCCGGATGGGCGCGCTCGCCAGCCTCGAGCAGCGCGAAGAGGTGCGACGCTCGCTGAAGGCCCTGATGGACGTCGGGACCGTCGTGTTCGGCGACCCGGAGCGGGTCGACGTGGTGGATGCCGACAGTAACGACACGGCACGTGGCTCCTTTATGTCCCCGGTGCTGCTGCGGGTGGACGACACCGACCGGGACGAGCCGCACCAGGTCGAGGCCTTCGGGCCGGTGTCCACCCTGCTGCCGTATACCTCGGCCGAGCAGGTCATCGCGCTGGCCGCGAAGGGGGAGGGCAGCCTCGTAGGGTCGATCGTGACCGGTGATGCCGCGTTTGCCCGCGAGATCGTGCTCGGTGTTGCCCCCTGGCACGGCAGGTTGCTGGTGCTCGATGCCGACAACGCCAAGGAGTCCACCGGCCACGGCTCGCCGTTGCCTCCGCTGGTGCACGGTGGTCCGGGTCGCGCCGGTGGCGGCGAGGAGCTGGGCGGTGTCCGTGGCGTGCTGCACCACATGCAGCGCACCGCGGTGCAGGCCTCGCCGACCGTGTTGAGTGCGGTGACGGGCCGCTGGGTCGCCGGAGCACCCCGGTCTGAGGGCGTGCACCCGTTCCGCAAGTCGCTGGCCGAGCTGAGCATCGGCGACTCGGTCGTCGCGGGGCCGCGCCAGGTGACGCTCGCCGACATCGAGCATTTCGCCGAGTTCACCGGTGACACGTTCTACGCCCACACCGACGAGGCGGCCGCCAAGGCGAATCCGCTGTTCGGCGGCATCGTCGCGCACGGCTACCTGGTGGTCTCGTTCGCGGCAGGCCTGTTCGTCTCGCCGGAGCCGGGCCCGGTGCTGGCCAACTACGGCCTGGAGAACCTGCGCTTCCTGACGCCGGTCAAAGCGGGTGACGAGCTCACCGTCACGCTCACCGCCAAGCAGATCACGCCGCGGGAGAACGCCGACTACGGCGAGGTCCGGTGGGACGCCGACGTGACCAACTCCGATGGCGACTCGGTGGCCAAATATGACGTGCTGACGCTCGTCTCGAAGCGCGACCCGGCACCGGAACAGAGGTGATGGGCAATGAGCGCTTTGTCAGCCCGCCGGCGAGTGAGGCAAGGGAGGCGGCAGCCATGACCGCACAACTGTCCGAAGTGGACCTTGAACACCACTTCGAGCACACCATCGAACACGACCAGCGGATCGAGCCGCGGGACTGGATGCCCGATGGCTACCGCAAGACGATGATCCGGCAGATCGCGCAGCACGCGCACTCGGAGATCATCGGCATGCAGCCGGAGGGCAACTGGATCACCCGCGCGCCATCGTTGCGGCGCAAGGCGATCCTGCTCGCCAAGGTGCAGGACGAGGCCGGGCATGGGCTGTATCTGTACTCGGCGGCCGAGACGCTGGGTGTCGACCGCGCCGACCTCACCGAGCGGCTGATCGCCGGCAAGCAGAAGTATTCGTCGATCTTCAACTACCCGACGCTGAGCTTCGCCGATGTCGGTGTGGTCGGCTGGCTGGTCGACGGCGCGGCGATCTGCAACCAGGTGCCGCTGTGCCGCAGTTCCTACGGGCCCTATGCGCGGGCCATGATCCGCATCTGCAAGGAAGAGTCGTTCCATCAGCGGCAGGGTTTCGAGCTGCTGACGATGATGATGCGGGGCACCGACGCGCAGCGGCAGATGGTGCAGGACGCGACCAACCGGTGGTGGTGGCCGTCGCTGATGATGTTCGGGCCCCCGGACGCCGACTCGCCCAACACCGCGCAGTCCATGGCGTGGAAGGTCAAACGGCACACCAACGACGAGCTGCGCCAGCGCTTTGTCGACATGTCGGTGCCGCAGGCCGAGGCGCTGGGTGTGACCTTCCCGGACCCGGATCTGAAGTGGAATCCCGGGCGCGGGCACTACGACTTCGGCGAGATCGACTGGGCGGAGTTCAAGGAGATCCTGCGCGGCAACGGGCCGTGCAACGCCGAGCGCATCGCGCACCGCAAGCAAGCGCACGACGAGGGCGCTTGGGTGCGGGAGGCCGCCGCGGCCCACGCAGCCAAGCAACGCGACAAGGAGTTGGCAGCATGAGCACCCACGACTGGCCGCTGTACGAGGTGTTCGTGCGCAGCAAGCGAGGCCTGAACCACGTGCACGTGGGATCGCTGCACGCCGCGGACGACGCGATGGCGGTCCATAATGCGCGCGACGTCTACACCCGCCGCAACGAAGGCGTGAGCATCTGGGTCGTCAAGGCGGCCGACATCACGGCGTCCAGCCCGGACGAGAAGGACCCGTTCTTCGCGCCGTCCGCCGACAAGGTGTACCGGCACCCGACCTTCTACGACATCCCCGACGACGTCCCCCACATGTGAGCGTGAGCAGTGATGTCTTTCGATAACGCTTATGAGGCGATCACCGAGGAGAACGACGCTCGGTGGGCCTTCGGTACCGGGTTCGAGGACCCACTGTCCGGTGTGGACACTTCGGTGCCGCGCGGGGTGGACGGCGACGACCTGGCCGCGTACTGCTTGATGCTCGGTGACGACGCGCTGATCATGTCGCACCGGCTGCAGGAGTGGTGCACCAACGCGCCGGAGCTGGAGGACGAGGTCGCGCTGGCCAACATCGGGCTCGACCTGCTCGGCCAGGCCCGGCTGTTGCTGACGCGCGCGGGCAAAGCCGATGGCAGCGACCGGGATGAGGACTCGCACGCCTTCTTCCGGGATGAGCGCGAGTTCCGCAACGTGCGGCTGGTCGAGGTCGAAAACAGCGACTTCGCTTACTCGATCGCGCGGCTGCTGATTTCCGTCACGTGGCGGCTCTCGCTGCTGCAGCGGCTGACGACCTCGGCCGACCCGGTACTGGCGGCGATCGCGGCCAAGGGCGTCAAGGAGGTCACCTATCACCGGGATTACGCCGCGCAGTGGGCGGTGCGCCTCGGCGACGGCACGGAGTACTCGCGGCAGCGCATGCAGGCCGGGCTCGACGCGGTGTGGCCGCTCGTCGGCGAGTTGTTCGAGCTGCACCCGGTGGAAGCGCGGCTGGTCGAGGCAGGCGTGGCGGTCGACCCCGGCGGGCTGCGTGAGGAGTTCGACGCCGTACTGGCGCAGGTGCTCTCGGCGGCGACCTTGACGCTGCCCGAGGTGGCTCCGCGCGGTGGGGTCGCCGGCAAGCGTGGCCGCGACGGCGTGCACACCGAGGCGATGGGGTTCATCCTCGCCGAGTTGCAGAGCATTCCCCGAGCGCATCCGGAGGCGACATGGTGAGCATTCTGCTCGACGCGCGGGCGGTCGCCGAGACGGTGACGGACCCGGAGCTGCCGATGCTGACGCTGGCCGACCTCGGGGTGCTGCGCGAGGTCACCGAGTCCGAAGGCGCCGTGGTCGTGACGATCACGCCCACCTATACCGGCTGCCCCGCGATGGACACCATGCGCGACGACCTGGTGCGCGAACTTCACGCGGCCGGCTACCACGACGTCGACGTACGGACCGTCCTGCACCCGGCGTGGAGCACCGACTGGATCACCGATGCGGGCCGCCGCAAGCTCGCGGAGGCGGGCATCGCGCCGCCCGGGTCGGCGCCGAAACGGGCGGCAGGCCCGATCCCGCTCACCCTGGGGCCGCCGGTGCGCCGGGTCCGGTGCCCGCGCTGCGACTCGCCGGACACCGATGAGATTTCCCGGTTCTCCGCGACCGCGTGCAAGGCGCTGCGCCGATGCCGTGCCTGCTCGGAGCCCTTCGAACACTTCAAGGAGTTTTAGTGAGTGTGCCTGTGTCCACTTCGGTCAGGTCCCGGCTCCGCTCGGAGTTCCACCCGCTGACCGTCGCCTCGGTCGAGCGGCTGTGCGGCGATGCCGTCGCGGTCACCTTCGACGTACCCGCTGACCTGGCAGGCGCCTACGACTTCCTGCCAGGGCAGTCGCTGATTCTGCGGCGCACCGTCGACGGGCGCGAGGAACGCCGGAACTACTCGATCTGCTCACCGGCGGGCGCGGCGCCGCGCATCGGGGTCCGCGAGGTCGCCGACGGGCTGTTCTCCAGCTGGCTGGTGCATGAGGTGCGGCCCGGCGACGAGATCGAGGTCTCGACACCGACCGGCACCTTCACCCCGGACACCGAGGCGCCCGCTCATCATGTGCTGCTTGTCGCGGGCTCGGGGATCACCCCCGCGCTGTCCATCGCCGCGTCCGTGCTGGCCAACCCGCACGCGACGGTGACCCTGCTCTACGGCAACCGCCGGACCAGCACGGTCATGTTCGCCGATGAGCTGGCCGATCTCAAGGACCGCTATGCCACGCGGCTCGAACTGGCGCACGTGCTGTCCCGGGAGCCGCGGGAGTCGGAGCTGTTCACCGGCAGGCTCGATGAGGAGAAGCTGCGCACGCTGCTGCCGTTGCTCGGTGACCCGGCGCGGGTCGATCATTGGTGGCTGTGCGGGCCGTTCGGCATGGTCAGCGACGCCGACCGCCTGCTGGCGGACTTCGACGTGCCGCGCGAGCGGATCCACCACGAGTTGTTCTATGTCGGCGACGCCCCGCCGGAGCCTGCTACGCACCCCGAGCCCGGTATCGAAGGGGAGAGCAGCGAGGTCACCGTGGTGCTCGACGGCCGGTCGACGTCGACCGTGCTGTCCCGCAAGACCAAGATCCTGGACGGTGCGCAGCTGGCAAGGCCGGACTTGCCGTTCGCGTGCAAGGGCGGCGTCTGCGGCACCTGCCGGGCCAAGGTCGTCGACGGCAAGGCCGATATGCGGCGCAACTTCGCGCTGGAAGCGGCCGAAGTGGACGCCGGGTTCGTGCTCACCTGCCAGAGTTACCCGGTCTCGGAGCGGCTCACCGTCGACTACGACGCCTGATCTGCTCGAGCCAGCCGCCCCCGCTACAGCGGCCGTTTGAAGCCGCGGACGGCGGTGACGATTCCGACGACCGTGAGCCCGGCCGCGAGCGCCAGCGCGGCCACCACGCCGGAGCCGACCGGCATGGCCAGCGCGAGGTTGCGCGATGCGTCCACCGCGTAGGTCAGCGGGTTGACCGTGGCGATCACGCGCAACCAGCCCGGCATCCCGTCGAGTGGCACGAAGGCGCTGGACGCGAACATCAGCGGGAACATCGCGAGGAAACCGAGGCTCTGCATCGACTCCGCGTTGCGCAACCAGGTGCCGACCGCGATGAAGACCCAGCTCAGCGACCAGCTCACGGCCAGCGCCAGCAGGAAGGCGAACAGCACGCCGGTCAGGCCACCGGTGGGCGAGAAGTCGAACAGGACGACCGCGGCGGTCAGCAGGATCACCAGCTGGATCGCGGTGCGGATCAGGTCGGAGAGTCCCCTGGCGACCAGCACCGAACTGGAGTCGAGCGGCAGGGAGCGCAGCCGCGCCAGCACGCCGTTCTTCATGTCGGTGACCAGCCCGATACCCGACTGCAGCGACGCGCCGACGCCGGTGGTGATCAGGATCGCAGGCATCAGGTAGTTGATGTAGGTGACGCCTGCCGGGAAGCTCGCCGTCTGGGCGATGCTGCTGAAGACCTGGCTGAACAGCAGCAGCATGATCAGTGGCTGGAGCACGCTGAAGATCACCAGCTTGGGGTCGCTGATCAGCGCGCGCAGGGACCTGCCGGTGAGGATGACGATCTGCCGGCCGATGCCGGTACCTCGCCAAGGTTGGCGCGTGAGCGTCGGTTCGACGATTGCGGTGGTCATGGTGCTCCTATGCGGCGGGCTTGCTCTTGGCAAGCGTCAGGTAGACGTCGTCGAGGCTGGGTTCGGTGAAGGCGAGTTCGGCCACCTCGACGCCGACGTCGTCCATTGCGCGGACGACGACCGCGATGTCGGCCGACGCGTTGACCGGGGTGCTCACGGCGGCGCGCGGCTCGTCGTGCACCGGGTGCAGGCCGTGTCGCTCCAGTGAGCTGATCGCGGCCGGTGCGTCGTGCGGCCTGGCAAGAGTGACGTGCACGGCGCGCGTGCCGACCTGTGCCTTCAGCTCGGCGGCCGTGCCGGAGGCGACCACCCTGCCGGCGGAGAGCACCGTGATCGCGTCGGCCAGCCGATCGGCCTCCTCCAGGTACTGGGTGGTGAGCAGCACCGTGGTGCCGTCGCCGATCAGCTCCTCGACGATTCCCCACATGCCCGCGCGGCTCTCCGGGTCGAGCCCGGTGGTCGGCTCGTCGAGGAAGATCACGTCGGGCCTGCCGACGAGGCTCGCGGCGAGGTCGAGCCTGCGCCGCATGCCACCGGAGTAGGTCTTGGCGAGCCGTTTCGCGGCGTCGCTGAGGCCGAACAGGTCCATCAGCTCGCCCGCGCGCACGCGAGCCTCCCGTCGCCCGGCGCCGAGCAGGCGGGCGATGAGGATCAGGTTGTCGGTGCCGGACAGTTGCTCGTCGACGGCGGCGAACTGGCCGGTGAGGCCGATGCGGCCGCGGACCTCATGGCCCTGGCGGAGGACGTCGAAGCCGGCGACCTTCGCGGTCCCGCTGGTCGGCGGCAGCATCGTGGTGAGGACGTTGACCAGGGTGGTCTTACCCGCCCCGTTGTGGCCGAGGAGGCCGAGCACGGTGCCCCTCGGCACCCGCACGTCGACCCCGTCCAGGGCGGTCACGTCATCGAAGGTCTTACTGACGTTGCTGGCTTCGATCATCACATCGTTCACGGCCGGTTCCCCTCGTCGGTTCGTATCACGCCATGCAGGAAAAGGTCGACGAGCTCCTCCGGCCGCGCCATGGTCTCGCCGAGGCCGTGGGCATGCATGCGGTTGGCGAACACCAGGCCGAGCAGCATCCTGGCGGCCTGCTGCCGGTCCAGCCGCAGCGGCTCCGTGGACTGCTCGAACACCTCGGCGACGGCTCGGGCGACGCGCCGCAACTCCTTGGGCGGACCGGGCTTGTCGTTCTTTCCCTCGTCATGCCCGTCGTCATGGCCCTCATCGTCGTCGTGACACCGCACGTGCGCTTCGATGTCCTTGCGACTGATGCCGGTCGCGTGCAACGCCTGCCCGATCGTCCCGATGCGGTCGAGGTAGCCGCTGATCGCGTCGATCGCTTCGGTTAGCCGATCCTGCAGCGGGCGGCCGGGATCGATGCGCGCGATGCGGCCGACCTCGTCTTCGCAGTCCATAGCAGCCTGCATGCAGGCGAACAGCAGGTCCCGCTTGTCCTGGAACGCGCGGAACACCGTGCCCTCCGCGATCGCGGCCGCGGCCGCGATCTGGGTGGTCGACACATTGCCGCCGTGTTCGATGAGCAACGGAACCGTGGTGCGCACGATCGCGTCCCTGCGCTCCTCGTGGCTCATCGCGGGGGCGCGCCGCCGCTTCACGTCTTCGACCATGCCACGAGTATATGAGTGAGCACTCACTCACGTCAATGAGTGAGTGCTCACTCATATAGCTCCAAGTAGCCCGACTCCAGCTCCGGCGTAGCCTGGTCTTTTCTTCTACACAACATTGACGTAGTACGGAAGTTGTGTAGATAATAAGTCGACCCGCAGCCGCCACAGCGAGGAGGAGCCCGACATGACAGCCGCCACGGAATCGCTCAATGCGAGAGGGGCAGCGGCCGAATCGGGGCCGGGTGCTGGCGAGCAGGTCGCGCCCGAGGTGAGCTTCGATCGGCACCCCGATTCCTACCGGCATTGGCGGCTCCGGGTGGACGGCCCGGTGGCGTGGCTGGCGATGGACGTCGACGAGGACGGCGGCCTGGTGCCCGGCTATGAGCTGAAGCTCAACTCGTACGACCTGGGGGTGGACATCGAGTTCTACGACGCGACGCAGCGGCTGCGATTCGAGCACCCCGGTGTGCGCTCCGTCGTCGTCACCAGTGGCAAGGACAATGTGTTCTGCGCGGGCGCGAACATCCGCATGCTCGCCGGTTCTCCGCATCAGTGGAAGGTGAACTTCTGCAAGTTCACCAATGAGACCCGCAACGGTCTCGAAGACGCGACCGAGAACTCCGGCCAGACCTACCTCGCCGCGGTCAACGGCGCTTGCGCGGGCGGCGGCTACGAGATCGCGCTGGCCTGCGAGCACATCATCTTGATTGACGACAACTCATCGACGGTCGCGCTGCCCGAGGTGCCCCTGCTCGGCGTGCTGCCCGGCACCGGCGGCCTGACCCGCGTCGTGGACAAGCGCCGGGTGCGCAAGGACCGCGCGGACATCTTCGCCACCCGCAGCGATGGCATCAAGGGGAAGACCGCCGTCGAATGGAAGCTGGTCGACGAGCTGGCGCCCCGGACGGAGTTCGAGGAGACGGTCCGCGCCCGCGCGATGGAGCTGGGCGCGAACAGCCACCGCCCCACCGATGCGCAGGGCATCGAGCTCACCCCGCTTGAACGAGATGTCACCGACGACGCCATCACCTACCGGTACGTGTCGGCCACTTTCGACCGTGCGGCGGGCACGGTGAACATCACCGTGCGCGGCCCGGAGGATGCGGCGCCGAGCACGATGGAGCAGATTCACGAGCAAGGCGCCGCGAATTGGCTGCTCGCCATGACGCGTGAGCTTGACGACCTGATCCTTCGGCTGCGCACCAACGAGGTCGAGCTGGGTAGCTGGCTGATTCGCACCGAGGGCGACGCGCAGCGGGTGCTCGAGCATGAGAAGTCCGTGCTCGATAACGTCGAGAGCGACTGGCTGTGCAACGAGATCGTGCTGTACTACAAGCGCACCCTCAAGCGCCTGGACGTCACCAGCCGGAGCCTGTTCGCGCTCATCGAGCCGGGCAGCTGTTTCGCCGGGCTGCTGTTGGAGCTCGCATTGGCGTGCGACCAGCAGTACATATTGGACGGTCCGCCGATCGATGACGAAGACAGCGAAGAGCGAGCCTCGATCACGCTGTCCGATGCGAGTTTCGGCTCCTTCCCCATGGGCAACGGGCTTTCCCGGCTGGAATCGCGCTTCTACCGAGAGGATGACCACCTTGCTTGGTTGGCCAGGGAGAAGGGGCGGCCCATCTCGCCCGGTGAAGCCCATGAGCTCGGCTTGGTCACCGATGCCCCGGACGACATCGACTGGGAAGACGAGGTGCGCATCCTCGTCGAGGCCAGGGCCGCGCTGAGCCCGGATGCGCTGACCGGCATGGAGGCCAATCACCGGTTCGTCGGGCCGGAAACGATCGAGACCAAGATTTTCGGCCGCCTCACCGCGTGGCAGAACTGGATCTTCACTCGGCCCAACGCCGCGGGTCCCGACGGCGCATTGCGCCGTTACGGCACCGGGAAGAAAGCCGTCTTCGACAGGAAGCGGGTGTAGCTGGTCATGACACAGTCCATCGACTACGACGCCAAAATCCCCAACAACGTCAACCTCTCCGATGACCGGAGGCTGCAGCGCGCCCTGGAGGGCTGGCAGCCCAAGTTCATGCACTGGTGGGGTGAGATGGGTCCGACGCTGGAGACCCAGGGCGTGTACCTGCGCACCGCGACCGCCGTCGGCCGGGAAGGCTGGGCGCACTTCGATCACGTCAACGTGCCGGACTACCGCTGGGGAATCTTTCTCTCGGAGCGCGACCCCGGCCGCACGATCGCCTTCGGCGAGCATCAGGGCCAGCCCGCCTGGCAGCAGGTCCCCGGTGAGTATCGGGCCGATCTGCAACGCCTCATCGTGATCCAGGGCGACACCGAGCCGGCATCGGTGGAGCAGCAGAAGCTGCTCGGGCTGACCGCGCCCAGCCTTTATGACCTGCGCAATCTGTTCCAGGTCAACGTTGAAGAGGGCAGGCACCTGTGGGCGATGGTCTACCTGCTGCACGCCTACTTCGGCCGGGAAGGCCGCGAAGAAGCCGAGGGCTTGCTCTTCCGCAACTCCGGCAGCCCCGACACACCGCGAATCCTGGGCGCCTTCAACGAGGAGACCGCCGACTGGCTGGCCTTCTACATGTTCACCTACTTCACCGACCGGGACGGCAAATACCAGCTCGGCACGCTGAAGGAGAGCGCGTTCGACCCGCTGTCACGCACCTGTGAGTTCATGCTCAAGGAAGAGGCGCACCACATGTTCGTCGGCACCACCGGTGTCGACCGGGTGGTGACCCGCAGCGCCCAGCTGATCCGCGAGCACGACACCATGGATATCGCCGCCCACGGCGGAATCCCGCTCGACATCATCCAGAAGTACATCAACTTCCACTACACGGTCTCGCTCGACCTCTTCGGCGGCGAAACCTCCACCAACGCGGCCAATTACTACACCGCGGGGCTCAAGGGCCGGTGGAAGGAAACCCGGCGCAAGGACGACCATCAGCTCACCGAAGACAGCATCATGCTGGAGAAGCCGAACCCCGACGGCACCTGGAGCCAGGAGGAAGTCCAAGCGCTGCTGGCGTTGAACATCGACCTGCGCGGCGAGTACATCTCGGACTGCCAGAACGGCCTCAACCGGTGGAACAAGATCCTGGCCGATCACGAAATCAACTTCCGGTTCCTGCTGCCCCACCCTGGCTTCAACCGGGGCGTCGGGCTCAACGCCGATCACCACATCACCCCGGACGGAACGATCGTCGACGAGCAGACCTGGGAGGCCAAGCGCGGAGCATGGCTGCCGACCAGTGAAGACCTCGCTTTCGTCCGTTCGCTGATGCACCCTGTCTACGAGCGCGGCAAGATCGCCAGCTGGGTCGCGCCGCCGACCAACGGGATCAACGGAAAGCCCTTCGATTTCGACTACGTTCACTTGCCTTAGCAGAGAAGTGACAAGCACTGAAGGTGGCGTCATGACGGCAGAACCGGCAACGAGTCAAACCACGTTCAACGCGACAAGTTACCTCATCGATCGCCAGATCTTGGCGGGAAACGGGGACCGCACGGCCGTCGTTTCGCCCAGCCGCACCCTCAGCTACACCGGCCTCGAGGCGGCGGTGCGGCAGGTCGCGGGCGGTCTGACCCGGCTCGGCGTGCGGCCCGAAGAGCGGGTGCTGATGTGCATGCCCGACGAGGTCGAACTGTTCACCGCCATCCTGGCGGTGATGCGCATCGGGGCGGTGGCCACGCCCTGCTCGACGATGCTCACCGGCCCCGAGCTCGGCACACTGGTCGCCGACTCGCGGGCGAGAGTCGTGCTCGGCGGCGGGCAGTTCGCCGGCAACGTCGGGGTCGCGGTGCGGCACGCCCCCGATGTGCGGCACGTGGTCCTGGCGGGCGCCGAGCCGGCAGACCTGCCCGACGGCGTGACGGGCCACCACTGGGACGAGCTGCTGGCGGCGGAAGACGACGGCTCGCCTGCCTACCGCACCTGGCCCGACTCGCCCGCGCTGTGGCTCTACACCTCAGGTACCACCGGAAAGCCGAAGGCGGCCATGCACCGCCACATCGACATCAAGCTGGTCGCCGAGAACTACGGCCAACAGGTGCTCGGTATCACCGGCCGCGACCGTTGCCTGTCGGTGGCCAAACTGTTCTTCGCATACGGCATCGGCAACTCGATGTTCTTCCCCCTCGCGGCCGGCGCGACGGCATTGCTGGAGCCGGCCCGGCCGTCGCCGCAGCTGTTCGCCGAGCGGGCCGCCGCCGATGAGGCGACCCTGCTGTTCGGCACACCGAGCTTCTTCGGGCCGCTGCTCGCCAGCGATGTGGCCGACGAGGCGTTTTCCTCGGTACGGCTAGGGGCTTCGGCGGGGGAGGCGCTGCCGCCGAGGTTGTATCACGCCATGCTCGAGCGGTTCGGCATCGAGGTGCTCGACGGCATCGGGTCGACCGAGATGCTGCACATCTTCATCTCCAACCGCTCGGGCCAGGTCCATCCAGGATCCTCCGGCTCGCCGGTGCCCGGGTATGCGGTGGAGATCCGCGACGAGCGGGGCGCGCCGATCGAAGCCGACGGCACGCCGGGCGAATTGTACGTGCGCGGCGACAGCGCGGCGACCGGGTACTGGTGCCGGGCGGAGACCACGCGTCAGGTGTTTCTGGGGGAGTGGCTGCGCACCGGTGACACCTATGTCCGCAACGACGACGGCACGTTCACGTGCCTCGGCCGGGCCAACGACATGCTCAAGGCAGGCGGGATCTGGGTGAGCCCCGCCGAGGTCGAAAACCGCCTCCTTGAGCACCCCGACGTCGCCGAGGTCGTGGTGGTGGCAGTGCCCGATTCCGATGAGCTGGACAAACCGGTCGCGTGCGTCGTGCCGGTGCCGGGCGCGCACGTCGACGCCGATGCCCTCATCGAATGGAGCCGGGAGGGCTTGGCGGCGTTCAAACGCCCTCGCGCGGTCGTCGAGATGACCGAACTGCCCAAGACAGCGACCGGCAAGATCCGCCGCAATGTGCTTCGTGAGCAGCTCAAAGACGAGCTGGTGACGGCCAAGGAGGCAGCGAATGTCCCCAGCGCCTGAAGTCACTGAGCGGGTCGACGTCGACCTCCTCGTCGTCGGTGCCGGGCCGACGGGCCTGTTCGCGAGCTACTACGCGGGATTCCGCGGGTTGCGCGTCGCGGTGGTCGACTCGTTGCCGGAACCCGGCGGCCAGGTCAACGCGATGTACCCGGAGAAGCAGATCTACGACATCGCCGGGTTCCCCTCGGTGCGCGGCCGCGAACTGGTCGACCGGTTGCTCGAACAGGCCGCGCCGTTCGAGCCCGTGTACCTGCTCGGGCACCGTGCCGACGAACTGGAACGGCACGCCGGGGAGGACGGCGGCCCGGGCAGCTTCACCATCACCACGCACCGGGGCACCCGGGTCGTGGCGAAGTCCGTGATCATCACCGGCGGGATCGGCACGTTCACGCCTCGGCCGTTGCCCGCGGCGGCCGAATTCGAAGGTAACGGCATGGCCTACTTCGTGCGCGAGCCGCGCGAGTACGCGGGCAGGGACGTGGTCATCGTTGGCGGTGGGGACTCCGCCTTCGACTGGGCGCAAGCCCTGCACCCCCTGGCGAATTCGGTCACCATGGTGCACCGCCGGGATACCTTCCGCGCCCACCCCGGCACGGTCGCCGCGGTGCGGGCGTCCGGTGTGGAGATCATCACCAACGCGCAGATCAGCCAGGTGATCGGCGACGGTGTCATCGAATCCGTCGAGGTGAGCGGTGGCGACACGCGCCGCCTGCCGTGCCAGCGGATCATCGCCGCGCTCGGGTTCACCGCGAACCTCGGCCCGTTGCTGCGGTGGGGCATCAGGGTCGATAACCGCAGGCACATTCCGGTCGACTCGGCCATGCAGACCAATATCGACGGGATCTTCGCCGCGGGCGACATCAACGACTACCACGGCAAGGTGCGGCTGATCGCGGTCGGCTTCGGCGAAGCGGCGACCGCGGTGAACAACGCCGCGCACCATCTCGATCCCGCACAGCCGGTCTTTCCCGGCCACTCCACCGATTCCACGGCAGCCGAAAGCGCGGCCGCCTGACCAGCAATTAGGAGCTCCCCATGCCCTACGTCATCGCGGAACCGTGCATCGACGTGATGGATCGGTCGTGCATGGAAGAATGCCCGGTCGACTGCATCTACGAAGGCGAGCGCAAGCTCTACATCAATCCGCTGGAGTGCATCGACTGCGGCGCCTGCGAATCGGCGTGCCCGGTGGAGGCGATCGCACAGGATCGCAAGGTCGAGGACGAGCACACCGCCTTTATCGAGGACAATTTGCGGTTCTTCGCCGACCCGCTGCCCGGGCGGGACGACGCGCTGGGCCAGCCGGGTGGCGCCATGAGCCTCGGGCCGGTCGGCGCGGACACCGAACTGGTCGCGGGCTACGAATCCCGTGGCTGACGGCATGCGCGAGAACGAAACCGTGGTGGACGCGCACGTTCACGCGCCGAGGCTGTCCACCCTCAAACCGGCGTGGCTGGAGTGGGCGGAGCGGTTCGCCGGGCCGCACCCGTGGCGCTCCGCTTACGACGACGACGGTGATCCGGTCCCGGAGTTGCTGGACGCGCTGTTCGAGGCGGAGGGCGTGGACCGGGCGTTGCTGTTCTGCGAGTACAGCCCTCGGGTGACCGGCATTCAGCCGATCGAGGATCTACTGCCGATCGTGGCGTACAACCCGGAGCGGTTTCGCATGGTGGCCAATCTCAACCCGCACCTGCATCACCCGGTCGCCGCCGAGGTGGAACGGCAACTCGACCTCGGTGCGGTCGCGCTGAAACTGCATCCGGTGCATGCCGGCTTCTCGCCGCGGGAGGCCGAACTCTATCCCGCGTTCGCCGTGTGCGCGGAACGCGGTGTCCCGGTGATCACGCACTCCGGGACCTCCAGCTTTCCCGGATCCCGGGCGAAGTTCGGCGATCCCGAACTGTTCCTCGATGTGATCGAGGACTTTCCCGACGTGCAGTTCGTCTTCGCCCACGGCGGCCGGGGCTGGTCCTACGACACCGCGGCCTTCCTCGCGCTTGCCAAGCCCAACGTGTGGCTCGACCTGGCAGGCCTGCCGCCGCGGAAGCTCCCGGAGTACTACGCCCGGTTCGACTTCACCCGGCTTGCGTCGAGGTTCATCTTCGGCACCGATTGGCCGGGCGTTCCCGGAGCCTCTCGCAATGTCGCCGCGCTGCGTGAGATCGGTCTGCCCGACGACGTGCTGCGCGACGTGCTCTCAGGCAACGCGGCGAAGGTCTTTGGCATCTAGCAAGCTGAAAGACGCATGTTGACCGCACTAACTCGGTGGCCTCGCCTTCGGTGTATTTTGCGCGGGGATCCCCGCGGCGACCGTCGGGCATGAGACGCGGGCAGGCAGGTGCCTGCCCGATCACGGACCAGCTTAAGGCCGCGCCCCGCCCAAAATCCACCTAATCGTCCCTATTACGTAGTTTCCGGGCGGAGCCCAAGGTGGCCTTGGGTGCCTATATGGCGCCCAAGGCCACCTTCGGCTCCCCTGCTGCCAGTACGGAATGGGAGGAATCGGGCGGGGTGGCGCTTGGTCTGGGGCGCGGACACTATGCGGCGCGCTCGGCGCTGACCAGACGCTCCCAGTGGCGCTGGGCGTCATCGCGCCAGGCCGCATGCTTTTCGTGGAACAGTTCGGCGGCCTGCGCGCCGCTCCAGTTCGACGGGAGCAGCCGCGGCGGGAGCTGCGGGTCGAGGAACGGAAATCGCCGCCATTCATGGACCAGGCGGGTTTGGGCCCGCAGGGTGGCTTCGCCGGTCGAGGGCACCTGGCCGGTGAACTCGTCGATGAAGTCCTCGTAGCGATCTTCCACTTCGCTGAGGTCCCAGGAACGGGCGACCATCGACGCTACGTCGCCGATGTCGCCGTACGACGCGATGAACGACATCGGCGATCCCACATCGAGCTCGGCGAGGATCTCCTGCGCCTCGGTCTGGTGACTGGTGTGCGGGCTGATCCACACTCCGGGCGCGGGCGAGCCGAAGCCGGCCCACGTCAGCTGGGTGCGCAGCTGGTGGCGCAGTTCGCGTTTGGCCTCGGGCACCGATACCAGCAGTATCAGCCAGTTGTCGTCCCAGTCGTCGGGGCTGCGGCCGAATTCGTAGATGCGCTGCGCGCCCTCGGTGAGCAGCCTGCGTCCGGGGGCGGTCAGTGACCAGCGCACGCGGCGTCCCACCCGGTCGGACACCAGCCAGCCCTCGGCCGCCGTCCTCGCCAACGCCTGACGCGCGGACTTCTCCTCGATGTCGAACATGCTCAGCACGTCGACCAGCGTTGACGTCCAGACCGGCGCGTCGCGGGGAAGCACGTACTCGCCGAGCACCGTCATCAGCAGAGATCGCGCGCTGGCGTGACTGACCTCGCGCCGCCTGCTGAAGGTTGGTCGGGAGTCGTCTGCCGCCATCTGCTTCACCACCATCGCTGGACACGCGGATAAGCCTCGGACGCGCGACGCTTAAGACTACGTGCTCGCCGGTCGCGCGGCGCGTCGACCTCAGCAGAGTCTACAGATGCCTGACGACACAGCGAAACAATGTAGATACTCTCCGGCAAAACGCTAGGGCCTCGGTGTGTCTTATCGGCCCGATGGGAAGGCACGTCGGGCACCCTTGGGCATCCTGGCCGGGTGCGACGGCGCGCGCAGCGCCGGAGCGATTTTGGCCGACAGCACACCGGGGGCGGGTGAGGCGGGTATCCTCGCCTCACCCATGTGGTTGACATCACTATCATATTTCTACATAATTCTGCTGCGGCGCACAGTTGATGTAGAACATCTTCGGCAGGAGTGAGGCCCTCATGAGCGGCATCGTGATCTCTCGTAGGCACATCCTCGGCATGCTCGGCGCCGGCGGTGCGGCGGCCGCGCTATCGGCGTGCGGCAGCAGCATCGGCAATGATTCGTCATCCGGCGGCGGCGGTGAGACCAAGTCGATCAAGGTGGGGTTGGTGATCCCGCAGGCGGGGGTCTATGCGCCGCTGGGCGTCGATATGAAGCAGGGCTGGGACCTGTGGCTCGAACGCCACGACGGCAAGTTCGGCGACTTCACGGTCACCACGGTGGCCGCGGACGAGGGCGAGACTCCGCAGACCGGTGTGCCCGCGACGCAACGGCTGCTGCAGTCGGAGAACTGCGACGTGCTGGTCGGCATCGTCAACTCGGCGACAGCGCTTGGCTTGCGGGATCTGGTCACCGAGGCCAAGAAGGTACTGGTCGTGGCGAACGCCGGCGCCGAGGACATCACCGCCAAAGGCGCATCGCCCTATATCTGGCGGAGCTCGTTCGCCAACGGCCAGGTCTCCGGTGCGATGGGCACCTACCTCGCCGAGGAGAACGCGGACGACAGCGTCTACGTGATCGCGTCGGACTACGCCGCGGGCGACGAAGCACTCGCCGGCTTCACGACGGCGTTCGAGAAGGGCGGCGGCAAGATCGCGGGCATGGCCAAGCCGCCGTTCGGCAAGACCCAGGACTACCAGCCGTTCCTATCCAAGATCAAGTCATCCGGCGCCAAGGCGACGTTCTGCTTTTTCGCCGGTTCGGAGGCGGTGTCGTTCGTCAAGCAGTACCGCCAGTTCGGCCTTGCCGATGACATTCCGCTGTACGGCTCAGGCTTCCTCACCGAGGGCGGCGTGCTCGACGCGCAGGGCGACGCGGCACTGGACGTGCAGACATCCCTGCACTACACCAGCGCGCTTGACACCCCGGCCAACCAGGAGTTCGCGCAGGCCTACCAGGACAAGTTCGACGCGGTTCCGACCGTTTATGCGGTGCAGACCTGGGATGCGGCGAACGTCCTTGACCGTGCGCTGAAGGCTTCGGGCAGCGCCGATGGCGACGATCTTTCGAAGGCCCTCGGCGGGCTCGGCGAGATCGACGACAGCCCGCGCGGGCCGTGGAGTTTCGAGAATCAGACGCCCAAACAGAAGTTCTACATGCGCAAGGTCGAGAAGGAGGGCGACGGTTACGTCAACACCGTCGTGGCCGAGACCGAGCCGGTGGGCCAGGGCGGCTGAGGGCGGGCTTACTGGCCGGACTGTTTCCCTCCGACGTGAAGGAGTGCTTTGAGCGCCTGGTTCGACGCCAACCTCGTCAGCATCCTCAACGGTGCGGCGATCGGGTGCCTGTTGTTCATCCTCGCCATCGGGCTCTCGCTGGTCTTCGGCATGATGGACGTGCTCAACCTGGCGCACGGTGCGATCTTCCTGGGCGGTGCCTATGTGGGCTGGAAGGTCGGCGGGGCGGCGCCCACCTGGGCGAGCTTCTTGCTGGCGCTCGGTGTGGCGGTGCTGCTGGGGCTGGTGGCCGGTGGGGTGCTGTCGGCCATGACCGAGCCGTTACGGAACCGGTCACACCTCGATCAGGCCCTGCTCACCCTCGGGATCGCCCTTGTCGTCGCGGAACTGCTGTCGATGGCGTTCGGTAACGACGTCCGGGGGGTCAACGCGCCGCCTGGCCTTGACGGCTCGGTGTCGGTGTTCGGCAACGCCTACCCCACCTACCGCCTGATGTTGATCGGCGTCGGCGCCGTGCTCGCGGCAGGCATGTGGTTGCTGGTCAGCCGCACCATGATCGGGGCGGTGATTCGCGGTACCGTCGCGGACCGCGAAATGATCTCGGCGATCGGCATCGACAACCGCAAGGTCAAACTCGCGGTGTTCGCGGCCGGATCCGCACTCGCCGCGGTGGCGGGCGTACTGGGCGGGCCCATCTACGGCGCGCGGCCGGGGCTGGACGCCACCGTACTGATCCTGGCGCTGGTGGTCGTCGTCATCGGTGGCCTCGGCTCGGTGCGGGGCGCGCTGGTGGGTGCGCTGATCATCGGCCAGATCGAGTCGCTCGGCCGGGCGTTGTTCGCCGACGCCGCGTCGTTCGTGCTGTTCGGCGCCTTGGCGATCGTCCTCGTGCTGCGACCCCAGGGCCTGTTCGCCGGAGCGACCCGATGACCGACCGGGTTTCCTGGCCGCCGCGGGGCATGCTCTTCGGGGTGGCCGCCGCGCTGCTTTTGGCGGCGGCGCCGCTGTTCCTCGCGCCGTATGCCACCACGACGCTGACCAGGATGCTGGTGTTCGGCCTGCTCGCGGCCAGTCTGGCATTGCTGGTCGGTGTGACCGGGTTGCCCTCACTCGGGCACGCGGCCTATTTCGGTGTCGGCGCCTACGCTGCCGGCTGGTTCGCCAAGAACATCTCGGCGGGCGCTCCGCTGTCGCTGCTCGTCGCCGCGGCGGCGGGTGGCCTCGTAGCGGCGGCAACGGGCTGGGTGGCGGTGCGCGCTCGCGGTGTCTTCTTCCTCGTGCTCACCCTCGCCATCGGCGAGATCGTGCACCAGGCCGCTGACCGCTGGGACTCGGTGACCGGCGGTTCCAACGGCCTGTACGGCATTCCGGCCACCATGTTCGGCGGGGAACCGATCAGCAACGTCGGGCTGCTGTACTGGTACGTGCTGCTGGCTTTCGGGATCGGCCTCGCCGTGCTGTGGCTCGTGGCCCGCTCGCCGTACGGCACCGCGCTTCGCGGTATCCACGACAACGAGCCCCGTATGCGGGCGCTCGGCTACCCCACATCGCTCTACAAATACGCCGTGTTCGTCATCGCCGGGACCATCGCGGGACTCGCGGGCGGGCTGCTCGCGACGCAGCAACGCCTGGTGACACCCGAGGACCTCGGCTTCACCACCGCGGCGCTGGCGTTGCTGGCCGTCATCATCGGCGGCGCGGGGAGCCTCTGGGGCGCCTGCCTCGGCGCGGCCTTGGTGATCCTCGTGCGTGACACGCTCGGCCCCACCCTCGACGGCCACGGCCCGCTGGTGCTCGGCCTGCTGTTCATCCTCGTGGTGTACCTGATGCCGTGCGGCATCGCGGGGATCCGGCTGCGCCGCGGACAACGCCCGGCGGCCGGTGACTCCGGCGGCACGGGAAAGCCGGCACCCGAACCGGTCTCGGTAGGCGGAGGTGCGTCCCGATGACTGTGTCCCTGACCTGCCGCGGCCTTGGCCGTGCCTTCGGCGCCCTCAAAGCCGTCGATCAGGTGGACATGCGAGTAGCCCCTGGCAGCAGGCATGCGCTGATCGGGCCCAACGGGGCGGGCAAGACCACCCTGCTGAGCCTCATTACCGGAGCGCTCGGTGCCAGCGCGGGCGAGGTGTGGCTGGGCGAGCAAGACATCACCCGGGTATCGGAGATTCGCCGGGCCCGGCTCGGTATCAGCCAGACCATGCAGCACGCGAGCCTGTTCCCCAGCATGACGACCGCGGAGAACGTCATGCTGGCCGTCCAGCGCCATCACGGGCGCATCAGCCCATGGCCACGCCGCCGCCCTCACCGCGGTCGCCTGGAAGTACGCGTCGAGGACCTGCTGGATCGGGCCGGGCTCGGCGGCAGGGGCGGGGTCGGCGTTACCGCGCTGTCCCACGGCGAGCGCAAACAGGTGGAACTGGCGGTCGCGCTGGCCTGTGAGCCGCGGTTGCTGCTGCTCGACGAGCCTGCCGCGGGGATGTCCGCCGCCGAGTCACAGCGCCTGGTCGAGCTGGTGCGGCGGCTGCCCGCCGAGGTCACCGTGCTGTTCATCGAGCACGATCTCGATCTGGTGTTCACGCTCGCCACCGACGTCACCGTGCTGCATCTCGGCCAGGTGCTGCTGTCCGGCTCGCCGGACGAGATCCGGACCAGTGAGGCGGTGCAGCAGGCCTACTTGGGCACCGGCCACACCGAAGCGCTGTTCACCACCCAGCCGTGAGGAGGCATCGGATGTTCCTTGAAGTCGAGAACCTGACGTCCGGCTACGGCGGCAGCACCGTCCTGACCGGGGTAAACCTCTCGCTTGACAAGGGCGCCGCGCTGGCTGTCCTCGGCCGTAACGGGGTCGGCAAGAGCACCTTGGTGATGACGCTGGCCGGGTTGGTCCGCCCCCTGTCGGGCTCCATCCGCTGCGACGGCACCGAACTCGCGGGCAAGCGGCCCGATCAGATCGCGCGTTCGGGTGTCGGCCTTGTCCCGCAGGGCAGGCGGCTGTGGAAAACCCTGTCCGTGCAGGAGCACCTCGAACTGTCGGCGCTTCGAAGGAGACCCAGCAGTTCCAGTCGCCCTCGGTGGACGCTGGACCGGGTCTTCACCGCGTTCCCCCGGCTCGCCGAGCGCAGGCGCCATCTGGGTGCACAGCTCTCCGGTGGCGAGCAGCAGATGGTGGCCATCGCCCGAGCCCTGCTCACCAATCCCGACCTGGTCATCCTCGACGAACCGTCCGACGGTCTCGCGCCCGCCGTGGTCGATCGGATCGGCGAGGTGTTGCGGGAACTGCGAGTGGAAGGGGTCGCGGTGCTGCTCATCGAGCAGGACCTGCACCTGGCCTTCGCGGTCTGCGACGACGTCGCGGTGATGGCCAAGGGGCAGGTGGTGCACAGCTGCGCCACCGCCGACTTCCGCCGGGACCCCGAGACCGCGCATCGGCTGCTCGGCGTGGCCTAGGCGCACCAAAGGTCACCTAGGTCACCCGGTGAAGGGCTCGGCGAAGAAGCGGCCCCACACCACGAAGCTGAGCAGGGCGAGATAGACGAGATCCGCCGCCATGAACTTGAACTCGCGACGCCGGATGCGGGTGATCACCGCACCCACCATGATCACCGCCAAACCCACGGCGGCCAGCGGCACCAGAACCGGCGCGATGCCGAGCACGGCCGGAAGGATCAGACCCGCCGCGCCAAGGACCTCGAAGACCCCGATGGCCTTGATGGTGCCGGCACCGAAGTCGTCGACCCACTTCGCGCTGGCCGAAGTGCTCTTGATCTTCTCCTTCGACAGGACCAGCTTGCCGCCGCCGAACAGGTAGGCAGCGGCAAGCAGTCCGGCGACGATCCACAGAGCGAGGTTCATGAGGGTTCTCCTTGATATTGTCGGTGACTCGAACATGAGATGCCGCCGATGCGATGCTTGTGACAGAACGGCTTCGTGAGCTGCGTCACGAGCCGGCGCTGTCACGCGCGCCGAAGACGCGCAGTACGCTGCGGTTGAGCGCCGCACGAGCTTCTGCGGTGGTCAGTTGCCCGGTGTCGGCCAGGTCCCCCGCCGTATGCCCGAGCGCGACCGTGGTGGCAACCAACCAGGCAGGCGAGAGCTCGCCGTCGAACTCACCTGCGTCCTGGCCCCGCCGCACGAGCCGTTCGATGCGGGCGAGCACCGGCGTGTGGCGCTCGTCGGATTCGGCCTGCCTCAGCTGGGTCAGGGTGCCGTTGACCAGTACCGGGTAGCGCTCGAAGGTCTGCCAGCTGGCGTCGAGGAGCCGGATCAGGGCGGCCGCCGCGGGACCGTTGTCCAAGTCGGCGGCGTCGATCGCGGCGAGGGTTTCGCCGGTGAGCTTGTCGAGCACCGCGTTGACGAGTGACTCGCGCGCCGGGAAGTGGGCGTAAAGGGTCTGCCTGCTGACCCCGGCCGCTCGGGCGATGTGCTCCATTCTGGCATCGGGTGAGTGGCCGAGGACCTGGATCGCGGCGTCGAGGATGGCTCCGGTGTTGCGTTCGGCGTCCACGCGACGGCGCCTGCGACGAGGGGCCGGCCGCGATTCTCGACCGCTACCACACGCCGGACATCACCTTCGACAACGACGGCGTCGTTCTGGACAGGGAGCGGCTCATCGCCCACGCTCGACGGGCGCATACGCAAGATCGACCAGCTCACTTGCAGTGCCTAGCACCCACCCGCGCATGCACGTGTCGGCGTGCGGACAGTTCGTGTGAGCTGATGCCGGACACCTTCGCAGAGCCAGAAGGCGAGGCGGAGGTGGTGCAGAGTTTTGTCGATTCCCCAAAGAATTTGTGGTGTCTCCTGGCAGGCGTGCTGTTCCCGTGAGTGACCGAACCTCACCCGATCGGGTGTCGTTAGGCACTCCGGCAGTCGGCGCGATCCGCCGTCCCTACAAGGAGGCCAACCATGCCAAAACCATTCCGGAAGAGGCCGCGCGGGAGCGTCATCTCCCTGCTCGTTCCGCTCTTTCTCACCGTCCTGCTGGCGGCATCCGTGCCCGCCTCGGGTCAGCCCGCCGCATCGACCGGCGATGAGCAGGGGTTCTCGATCCAGGGTGAAGGTCCCGATCGGGTCCCCGACCTGGACGCTCGCGAGGGCAAGCTGACGCCCACCGCGGAGCAGACGGCCCGCGCGCCCGAACTCGGTGCCACCGCGGTGCGCTGGAACGCCTTCGGTACGCCGCACCTGCTCCTCAAGCACGGTGGTTACCTGTCGGGACCCGCGGACGGTGCCGCCGTCGATGTCGCTCGTGCGTTCGTCCGAGACAACCGGGTTCTCTTCCGGCTGAGTGCGGCCGCGGTCGACGCCCTCGACGTGCTGCGGGATACGCCGCTCTACGACAGCCCGGACCTGGTGCCTGTGCTCCGTGACGGCGCGAAGCCCGCCAACCCCGACGTCGCGCACGTGGTGCAGTTCCGGCAGACCTTCGGCGACCTGACCGCGGGCTGGGACGGCTTGCTCACCATAGGCGTGCAGCGTGATGGCCGGATCGCCGTGGTGTCGTCGTCGCTCACTGGCGACTCCGAGGTCACCGGCGCGCACCGGCTGGACGCGGCCGCTGCGATCAAGGCCGCCGCCGTCGATGTCGAGCTGGACCTCGGTTCGCTGAGCGCGGTGCCGTCCGAGGACGACTGGAGCACCTTCGACGCCGCGCTGTCACACGACGTGCAGCGGGCGCGCTTGACCGCGATGCCGACGCCTCGTGACGGAGTCCGCAAGGCTTGGGAGGTCACGCTGCTCAAAGCCGGCCATGACGATCACGAGGACGACGGCCGCCCGGCGGCTTTCATCAGCTTCGTCGACGCCGAAACCGGCAAGGTGCTGCTGCGCAGTAACCGCGTCGACCACTTCGCGCAGGGCGACGGCGATGACGAGGCGGACCCGATCGTCCCGATGCCTCGCTGGCGGGTGTTCCCCGCGAACCCACCGTTTGCCGACGCCGACGATCCCTCGGCTGACACCCGGCAGCTGTGGTGCTGGATCAGCGACGCGGACGCGTGTGATGAGGAGCAGAACAACTCCTCGTCGCGGGTGCCGTGGGACGTGACGCCGCCGAGCGTGCCGATGTTCACCACCGATGGCAACAATGCGTCGACGGCGATATCCGAGCTGAGCTTCCTCACGCCGGACACCGTCGTCCAACGCCCGGTCAGCCCGACGCGTAACTACGACTTCGCCTGGAACAACACCTGGATGAGGAGTGAATGCGATCCGACGATGTTCGACCGGCCCGGTGGCGCCGACGACGATGCCGCCACCACCAACCTGTTCGTGATGCACAACCGGATGCACGACTGGAGCTATAACCTCGGCTTCACCGAGCTGACGTCGAACCTGCAGCGGTCCAACTTCGGCAACACCGGCCCGCAGCGCGAGAACGACCCGGAGATCGGCAACTCGCAGGCAGGCCGCCGCACCTTCAACGGCAGGGACAACGCCAACCAGATCACCCTGCAGGACGGCATCCCGGGGATCACCAACCAGTACCTGTGGCAGCCGCTGGCGGGAGCCTTCTACGGGACGTGCACCGACGGGGCCTACGACATGGCGATCGTCGCCCACGAGTACGGCCACGCGATCAGCAACCGCATGATCGCCGGCCCCGACACCGGGACCGGCGCCAGCCAGGGGCAGACGGAGAGCTGGTCGGACCTGATCTTCGCGGACTACTTCCGCGGCTTCGGGATCAGCGCCGGTGAGGATGCGAACCCGTTCGCGCTCGCACCCTACGTCACCGGCAACAAGGAACGCGGCATCCGCAACTACGGGATGAACGAGAGCCCGCTGAACTACTCCAACCTGGCCTACGACGGCAACGGCGCGACGTCGCCGCACGCCGATGGCGAGATCTGGAGCGCGACCAACTTCGACATCGCCGAGGCACTGAACGCCAAGTATGACGGGGAATTCCCGTCGGACGACGCGGGTCTGCAGCTTCGGTGTGCCCGCGGTGAGCTCCCCGCCGATGAGTGCCCGGGCAACCGGCGCTTGGCGCAGCTGATGTTCGACGGCTTCCTGAATAACCCGAGCGGCTCGACGATGGTCGACTCCCGGGACGCGATGCTCGCCGCGGACATGCTGCGCTTCGACGGGGCGAACCAGGAGGAGATGTGGGACACCTTCGCCCGGCGTGGCCTCGGCGCGACGGCGGAGTCCACCGGGCCCGACGACCACGATCCCATCCCGGGCTGGTCGTCCCCGGTCGCCGATGACGAGGCCGCCGTGCGGTTCGAGGCTGCCGACGCGGGTGAGGGCGTGGCGGACAAGCTGACCGTCTACACCGGGCGGTATCAGGCGCGGATGAGCCCGACGGCCGACACCGACCCGTCGACCGACGTCGCCGACACCGTGGAGTTTGTGCCGGGTACCTACGAGTTCATCGCCCAGGCGGAGGGATTCGGCGCGTTCCGCTTCACCCAGACCTTCGACGCTGGCGAGGAGCGGGTCGTGCGTGTTCCCATGCGGCGCAACCTTGCCTCCGTCCACAATGGCGCCACGGCCGGCGGCGACGGCGTCAACCTGGACAAGCTGATCGACGACACGGAGGCGACGAACTGGGCGTCACTGGAATCGGCGGGCACCGCCAGCGCCGGACGCGGCGAAGGCGAGCAGGTCCGCGGCCGCCAGGTCACCGTGGAACTCGGTGACGAGCCGGTCGACGTGGCCGAGGTGCAAGTGAGCGCCGCATTGCGTCCGGCAATGCCGGACGACGAGGCCGATTCCGAGGGCCAGAGCAGGTTCTCGGCGCTGCGTTCGTTCGACATCCTCGCGTGCGACGCGACGGTCGACGGCAACACCTGCGACGAAGACGAGGCCGAGTTCCGCGTCGTCTACCGGAGCCCGGACGACG
Source organism: Actinophytocola sp. (assembly GCA_009379975.1). Lineage (GTDB taxonomy): Bacteria > Actinomycetota > Actinomycetes > Mycobacteriales > Pseudonocardiaceae > WHSS01. Next base: position 3,909 of record WHSS01000016.1, on the reverse strand, counting down.
CCTTCCCCGGTGTCCGGCCGCGGCCGACGGCGCCGGACCTGACGCTGCGGGCCTTCGAGGTGCGGCCAACGACGGCGACGCACATTCGGCTGCGGGTGCGGCACAGCCAGTGCACCGGCGGGCCGGATTACACCGGCGAGGCCAACCCGGTCAATGACCCGGTGTTCAGCAACCCGGACTGCGCCAGCGAGGCGCAGACGCCTGACCGTGCGGTGCTGAGTCCGCCCACGGAGCAGGTCCGAGCCGCCGAGTTCCAGGTGTTCGGCCGGCCGGCGCCGGAGGTCGGTGCCGCGGACTGCCAGCGGAACAGGGCAGGCAAGTGTAAGGGGCAGCGCTAGCGCTGAACGACGCTTTCAGTCCGTTCAATGGAGTGAGTGGTCCTTTCAGTCCGCCTAGCAGGGCACTTCCACTTACAGGTGTGCCCTGATCACCACCGCGACCGCGACCGATGCGTGCTTGTCCGCCGGGATGAGCTCGGTCATCAGCTTGATGACCTCGTCGGAGAAGAGCGGGTACAACGCGCAGTCGTCGATGCTCAGCGGTTCGTGGGTGAGGACCTCGACCCCGGAGAAGCCGGCTCGCTCGAGCTTGTGCACGAAGTCGGCTTCCGCGAGGGCGCCGGCGATGCACCCCGCCCACGCCGCGGGCTGCGTGAGGATCTCCGGGGGCAGGCCCTCCTGCTCGATGGTCAGGTCGGACACGCATAACCTCCCACCGGCACGAAGGACGCGTGCGCATTCGGCCATCGCCCGCGCCTTGCGTGGCGCCAGGTTGATCACACCGTTCGAGATGATCAGATCGACGCTGTCGTCGGGAAGCGGTATCGACTCCAGTTCGCCTTCCAGCGGCTTCACGGTGGCGGACACACCTGCTTCGGCCGCGGCGTTCGCGGTGCGCTCGAGCATCTCGGGCAGGAAGTCCAAGGCGATCACCCGCCCGGCCGGGCCCGCCCGGTTGGCGGCCAGGATGGTGTCGATCCCGCCGCCGCAGCCCAGGTCGAGCACGGTTTCGCCGGGAACGATGCCGGCGTAGCGCAGGTGGTTGGCCACGCCGAGGGCGCGCTGGATCGCCGATTGCGGCAGCATGGCCAACTCGTCGGCGTCGTAGTGTTTGTGTGCGACGGCCGCGGTGGTCGGCGGCACGTTGCGATAGGCCTCGCGGACCAGGTCCTTCACCTCGGCGCTGTGCATCAGGTCTCGGCTCATGGCTCCAGTTCCTCCAAGGTCTCGTGCAGGCGCCGCAGGACGCCGTGCGGGATGGACTCGTTCGCCGTCGATGCCAGCGTGAGACGGAGTTCCCTGGCGAACTCCAGCTCACCGCAGCAGCGGCGGCACCGGGCGAGATGTGCTTCGACCGAGACACGCTCCGTCTCCGGGATCACGTCGTCGAGGTACTCCCAGAGTTGCCGTACCGCTTCCGCGCACGAGATCACCGCGTCACCTCCCGAAGCAGGCCACGTTCGGACGCGTACTCCCACATCTGCTTCTCGAAGAGCTTGCGTCCTCGATGCAGCCGAGCGAGCACCGTGCCCAGCGGGGCGTCGAGCATGGCGGCGACCTCGCGCGCCAGGAAACCGTCCATGTACACCAGCACGAGCGGGATGCGATACAGCTCGGATATCCGGAGCAACACCGCCCGCACGTCCTCGTTCCCGAACTCCGCGAGGAAGTCGAGGTGCAGCGAGTCGGAGTACGGGAACGGGTCCTCGTAGGCGATCTTGCGGTAGAGCGAGAACTCCTCGACCTCGTCGAACTCGACCTCATCGGGGCGCCGGGACTGCGAGCGGTAGCGGTCCCGGCAGCAGTTGACGAGGATACTCGTCAGCCACGACCGAGCCGCCGTGTCGTCCTGCAGCTGATCGATCTTCTGGAATGCCTTGAGCAAGCAGTCCTGCACCGCGTCCTCGGCTTCGTCCCCGACGATGCGACGGGCGATGCGGTAGAGCCTGGGCAGCTCCTCGTGGGCCAACCGGCGGATCCGCTCCGCTCGGTCGGCTCGGCTACCTGCCACGACCACTGCTGTCACATCCTTGTGACGGTTTCGTCCCCTCGCCTATTGCATGTGCTCTCTACGGGCTTCGCTCCGGCGTCGGCGAAAGTTTCACCTCGCTCGCGCCACTCGCTCCTGATTGCGCCGAATGGCCGCCGATGCAATACCGCCGGACGGCGGGTCGTCTGGAGAGGCATAGCGATCCGCGCACCAGGCGCGGAGCGGTCCGACCAACCAAGGAGCGCACCATGTCCACGACCGAAGCCCCGCAACATGCCCAGAACGGCGTAAACGTCGACCAGCTCGTCCAGACCGTTGGACTGATCAAGGCGGATCCGGCACTGGCCGCCTTCCGGTTCCGCGCCGCCAACACCTGGCTGGGCGGCGGCCATTCCCGCACCTCGATCCAGGGATTCTGGGGTGCGGGCGCTGAGGACACTTCGCGTGAGGAACCGTACGTGCTCGAAGGCGATGAGCCGCCGGTCTTGCTCGGGGCCAACCACGCTCCCAACGCCGTCGAGGTGATCCTGCACGCCCTTGCGTCGTGCCTCGCCGTCGGCGTCTCATACAACGCGGCCGCACAGGGCATCACTGTCCGCAGCCTGGAATTCGACCTGGAAGGTGAGCTTGATCTGCACGGCTTCCTCGGACTGTCCGACGACGTACGCCCCGGTTACTCGGATGTGCGGGTGACCTATCGCATCGACTGCGACGCACCGGACGACAAGGTCGACGAGTTGTGCGCGCACGTGCAACGGACCTCGCCGGTGCTCGACATTCTCCGCAACCCCGTGGCCGTCACCATCGCCAGGGCGTGATCACGATGACGACCTCAGTGGACACCAACGCGCTCGAAGCGAAGGTCCAGCACATGTATCAGCTGGTGGCGGAGGAACCGCACGGCTCATACCACTTCGAGACGGGACGGGAACTGGCAGAACAACTCGGTTACGACACCGCCGCGCTCGACGGGGCACCGGCCGGAGCGATCGAGTCGTTCGCCGGCGTCGGGTATTTCTTCGATCTGGCCGCATTGCGTCCTGGCGAGCGAGTCTTCGACCTCGGCAGTGGTTCGGGCATGGACGCCTTCCTTGCCGGTGACCTTGTCGGCCCCGCGGGTCTGGTGGTCGGGATCGACTTCACCCAGGAACAACTCGACAAGGCGCGGCGGCTGGCCCGCGAGTCGAACGTGGATGATCGCGTCCAGTTCCGTCATGGCCGCATCGACCGGCTCCCGGCACCGGACGGCATGGTGGATTGCGTGATCTCCAACGGCGTGATCAACCTCTGCCCGGACAAAGCGGCCGTGTTTGTCGAGGCAGCCCGCGTGCTGCGGCCGGGTGGCAGGCTGGCGATCGCCGACATCGTCACCGAGCGGCCGCTGGCCGAGGCGATCGTGTGCAACGTCGACCTGTGGGCGTCATGCATCGGCGGCGCCGCTCAGGAAGATAGCTACCGGAGCGCGATCGAGTCCGCCGGGCTGCGCGTCGAGGAGGTTCGCGTCAACCCCTACTCTTTCATCTCGCCCAGCGCGCGCAGCGCAACTGCGACCTACGGGGTCAAGAGCATCTCGCTGCTGGCTCGCAAACAGCGGATGGTGTGAGTAGGCAGCGACGTTGACGTCGCTTTCATCGTCAGAGGTGGTGGTGGGCGTAGTTTCTTCGGGGTGTTTGTTGCGGGTCGATGAATTTGGGTGGGACGCATTCGGGGTGGCCGTCGGGGGCCATGATGATGTCCCATTCGGAATGGTGTATTAATCGATGGTGTTCGGCGCAGAGTAGGCAGAGATTCGCGATATTCGTCGGGCCTAGATCAATCCAGTGGCGTATATGGTGCGCTTGGGTCCATTCCGCCGGACGAGTACAGCCGACGAACACGCAGCCTTTGTCGCGGAGTTTGAGGTAGCGGCGCTGCGCCCGG
>WHSS01000173.1 GCA_009379975.1 Actinophytocola sp. | reverse complement strand
CGTCCTGCTTGGCCGCCGCCTTGGCCCGCTGCTGCTCCGGGGTCTGCTTCTGCGCCGGTACCCGCTTCGCGTCAGCCGGGGCCTGCTTCTTCGCCGGCGTCCGCTTGGCTAGGGGCTTGGCCGCCTGCGGTTTCCGGGCCGCTTCCGCGCCACTGCCGGTCGCACCGCCTGCCGCGCTTCCGGCAGACGTCGGCTGCGCCTTCGAGTGCTTCGACGGCGGCGCCGCAGGCGACTTCGTCGAGGCGGCCGTCTCCGTGTTCGCCGCGGCGGGCTCATCGGTGACGCGATGCTTACCCCGCTTGACGCCACGCTGGAAGCTGCTCAGCCTGCCGCGCACGTCGTGCGGATCGCGAACCGGCCGGTCGACCCTGCCCAGCGCGGACCGGCTCTGCGAGGACTCGACCTGCTCGCCGGTCGCGCTGCCCGGCAGCAGCAGCTCGCCTCGCTGCCTGCGGGGCAGCCCCACCTCGGTGAAGGTCGACGGCGCGGCCTTCTGCGAGATCTCCTGCACCGTGCGCCAGTTCTCGTCGGCGGCGAAGGTCCAGTTCTCCCGCTGCTTGCCGGTGGGGGCCTGCTCGCCTTCCTTCGGCTTGGCGTCGCCGCCACCGGTGGTCCGGAACCACACCGAGAGCATCTCGTCGAAGATCGGGGTCGACTCCGAGCGCGCGGGCTTCGCCCCTTCGGCAGGCGGCTTCGCGGCCTCGGCTGCCGCCGCCTTCCACCAGTCCGACAGCGGGGACGTGCGCGGCTTGAACAGCGCCTTACCGGATGGCAGCTCGCCGGACTCGTCGGGCTCCCGCGCGTCGCCGGGCTTGGCGCCGCTGCTGCCCGAAGGGCCACCGGCGACGTTCTTGCCGTTCTTGCCACCCTGAGCGGCACCGGGCTGGCCCGCGCCGTTCTTCGACGCCCGCTGCGGCAGCGGCTTGGCACCCTCGCCCGTACCGGGCGCCGCCTTCGCGTCCGCCGCGGCGTCGGCATCGGTGATCGGGGTGAACAGCGCCGTGCCGGAGACCTCGACGTCGGATTCCTTGGCGACACCAGCGGCCGCCTGAGCCGCCGTCCTCGGCGCCGGCACACCGTTGATGCCCTTGGCGTTCGGCTGCTTCCTGCGGGCCAGCCGCCTGCTGTCGGTGATCACCGGGAGCTCGGAGGTCAGCGGGCCGCCACCGGCACCGATAACCAGCTCGGCCGGGACCGTGACGGTAGCCCTGACGCCGTCGATGTCCTTGCCGCCGTGCAATGCCACCTTGATGCCGTGCCTGCTGGCGAGCCTGCCGACGACGAACAGGCCCATCCGGCGAGAGGTCACCATCGCGATCGACGACGCCTCGCCCATCCGCGCGTTCGCCTCGTCGACCTCCACCTCGTTCATGCCGATGCCCTTGTCGAGGACGTCGACGGTCATCGAGCCGTCGTTGCCGACACTGGTCGAGACGGTCACCTGTGTTTCGGGCGGGGAGAACGAGGTCGCGTTGTCCAGCAACTCGGCGAGCAGCCGCATCAGGTCGCTCGCGGCATGGCCGACGACCTTGGTCGACGGCGGCGACTGCACCACGACCCGCTGGTACTGCTCGATCTCCGAGACCGCCGCACGCAGCACGTCCGCCGTGCTGACCGGCCGTCCCGACCGCCTGCCGCCGTCGGAGCCCGACAGCATCATCAGGTTCTCGTTGTTACGGCGCATCCGGGTCGCGAGGTGATCCAGCTGGAAGAGCGTCGCCAGCTGGTCGGCGTCTTCCTCATCGCGCTCGAGCCGCTCGATGAGCTGCAACTGCCGCTGCACCAGGCTCTGGCTGCGGCGCGAGAGATTGACGAACACGCTGCTGTAGGCCTCGCGCATCCCCGCCTGCTCGACGGCGAGCCGGAGTGCCTGGCTGTGCACCGCGTCGAACGCCCGCGCCACCTGGCCGACCTCATCGGCCGAGACGACAGCCACCGGTTCGATGACGGGGTCGGCGCCCTTGCCTTCCTGGATCTCCCTGACCGCGGCGGGCAACCGCTCTTCGGCGACCTCCATGGCAGTGGTTCGCAGGACTCGCAACGAGTGGAGCAGGTGCCGGGTGATCACGAAGACGACCACGATCGCCAGGAGCAGCGCGAAAACCAGCAGTGCCGCGACGATCGCGACGTCGTGACGGGAGTCGGCCACCAGCGCGTTCGACGACACGATCGCACTCGCACTCAGCTGCTCGGAAACCTGGCCCAGCTGGCCGAACACCCGGTCCGAGTTGTTGAGCCACTCGTTCGCGGAAAGCCGCCCGACGGCGACCTCGGATGGCACGCCGAGCTCACCGAGCACGTCGCGAACCGTCCGGCTCCTGGCTTCCGCGCTGGGTTCGCTCACGGTGTTACCGAACATGTCCCGTTCGGCGGAGCTCACGACGGCGTCGAAGTTGGTCAGCCGGTCCTCGATGCGTACCTCGGACCTGCGCACCTGCGAAAGCTCAGACGGCGCGAGCGAGCCGCGTGCGGCGCCGAAGGCGACCAGCGCCTGCTGCTTCGAGACCTCTTCCTTGGCGGACTCGACCTCCAGCATCGCCCTCGGCGTGCCGCCGACGGCCTCGTCGCTGACCCTGGCCGTCGCCGCGCCGGACAGCTTCAGCAGTGCGTCGGTGATCGCCGAGTACTCGTCGATGGCCTCAACGGTGTCGAGGTTGCCCTCAGAGACGTCGCCCCGGAGCGACTTCAGCCGCGCCAGCAGGCTCTCCGCCTTGGTGACGGCGCCATCGACACCGGAGTCGTGGGTCGAAGCCTCAGCCGCGGCATCCGTCATCGGCTTGATCAGGCCGTCGACGTCCTTGCGCGTCTGCTTCAACGCCTTCGGGGGCTTGATCCCGTCGCTCAGCTTGGCCGCCGTCGCCGTCCGCTCCAGCTGTAGCGCGTCGAGCAACCGGCTGGTCTCACCGGTGAGCACCAACAGGCTGTCGATGCGCTCGTAGCTGTCCGAGCGGGCGTCCTGGCTACTCAACGTGGAAGCGCCCAGCGCGACCGCGATCACGATGGGTACCAGCGTGACAGCGGCCAGTTTTACGGGCAGTTTCCAGTCGCGCCATTGCACGAGCTTGCCGAGCCACATACGCCACGGGTTTGGGCGCTTCGGTTCCTGGCCGAGCAACTTCTCGACAGGAACTTGTTGTTGTCCTGCGTCGGTCACTTATGTGACTCCCTGTTCAACACGGTCGACCCCAGTCAACGGTTCATGATCCGATCTGCGCTTCGCCATGCACGCTGCATCATGTGGCCTGCCGGCCATTCACGAAACAGGTCTCACCACTCGCCCGGCAGCCGCGTCACCTCGCGTTTTCGCTGGCCAAGCCTGACAGGTAGGCGGGGGTAGGAGGTTCGAGCAGCCCGGTCGAACCGGAACGGATGGCCGACGCGGGGCATAGCGCGAACCTCCTCAATGCCGTTCTATCGCAAGCACTTTGGTGAATCTGCTGGCTGAGCCTACACCAATCAGGTGATCTCGAAATTCACTCGACACACCCGCATTCACCAGGCATTTCTCGGCCGAAATGCGGTATGAGCTAACCAATCACGGCGACTGCTCAGCGGGCGGATTCACTCGGTTACGTCGACTTCCAACGGTCGCGAAGTCAATACACCCACATGGACCAATTGGGGGAGCAAGAACGTCGAGAAAACTTACTCCGTGTGCGAGTTCACGGTAGTTACCGCAAAATCTACGCACGATGATGTGGTATCGCCGCCACCCCCTAAAGTCACACGTACGGGTGGACACGCGGTGGGGTGACAGCCGGTGCATGCCACCGGCGCATGGATCATCAGGACCGCTTCTGCCAGGCACGATGCCGCAGCGACCCGCCGGCGACGGCTACTGAGAGCGAGGCGATCTTCCTCGGAGGACTGAAGAACTCAGAGACGCTCGCCCGCGAGCACCCGATGCGTGACCTTGCGCTCCGCGATGAAGGACACGAACGGGACACAGCCCGCCAGCAGGACGAGCACGGTGCCCGGCATCGACCAGCGGGCCTTGAGGCCGAGATCGATCGCCAGCGCGAGGTAGATCATGTAGATCACGCCGTGGATGGGCGAGTACACCGCCGACGGCGCCGGATTGTCGAAGCCGTACCGGATCACCATCACCACGACGAGCCCGAGCAGGCCGAACCCGGTCACCATCGCGGCGACGCGGAATCGGCGCAGCGGCCCACGCAGGGCCGGAGTCGCTTCGTCGGTGGTGGTCTCTGCCGGCGGCTGGGTCGTCATAGTCCTGGTAGGCCTTTCAGGGATCTTCAGTGGATCTTCAGTCGTGTGGGGATGCCGATCGCGCATGCAACTCCGCGAGGTAGCGGTTGTATGCGGCCAGTTCGGCGTCTTCGGGGTCTGCGTCATCGACAACCGCGGTGCCGTGGGCGGCGGCGTTGCGCGGCGACGCGGCAGCGGGTTCGGTCACGGCAACGTTGTCGTTGGCAGCATCGTCGTCGTTGGCAGCGGCGGCATCCGCGAGCTCGGCTTGCCGCTTGAGCTTGCGCATCCGCCAGAACATGAAGGCGGGGAACAGGCCGAACAGCGGCCACTGCAGCACGTAACCCAGGTTCTGGAACGTCCCGCCCGCCGACGAATACCGCTCCCACTGCCACCAGGCGAGCCAGAGGCAGACGATGACGCTGCCGACGCACACACCGGCGATGCTGAGCCGCCGGGCGAGGCTGGACTGACTAGGACGGTCCTGAACAACCCGCTGCCGGATCCATCCGGCGGGATTGTTCAGGACCGTCCTAGGTGACACATCTCGACGCTAGCACTACTACCTTTGTGACCCGCACGACCACACCGTGGCAGCACGCTGGGCGCCGGAATGCGGGCATCACCGCACGTTCTTCATCGCCTTCGCATAGTGATCGGCGAGCCCGAAGACCTTCTGGCCGTACTCGACGGACTGGTTGTACGACCACAGGCCGGCCCACCAGCCGTCCGCGCCTGCCATGTTCCGGCCGCCGGCGCACAGGTAGTTGGCGGCGGCGAGCACCGCGTCGTCGATCTGCTGCGGATCCGCCGAGCCGTCTCGGTTGCCGTCGGCGGCATGCCGCGCCCACGTGCTCGGAATGAACTGCATCGGCCCCACGGCGCGGTCGACCTTGGCATCCCCGTCGAGCTGGCCGCCGTCGGTGTCCTTGATGGCCTTGAAACCCTTGGACCCGTCGAGGGGCACGCCGATGATGGGCCGGGACGGCAGGCCGTCGTCTTGCAGCACCGCGCCGCCATACTGCCCGTGGTTCGACTCGACCCGGCCGATGCCTGCCAGCGTCGCCCACGACAGGTTGCAACTGGGGTGGGTCTGTCTCGTCGACACTTCGGCACGACCGTAGGCGGCGAGCGCGCGCGGGTGGATACCGATCACCGGGCCCGCCCGGCTGGCCCATTCGGCAAGTGGATCGCCACCTTGGGATCGCTTGGGCGCCGGTTGCTGCTTCTCGGGCTTCGGGACGCCCTTGATCGTCGCGTTGATCGGCGCCACCGAGCCCGGTTCGACATTGGCCGCCTGCACCGACAGCGCCGGGATTTCCATCGTGGTCGGGCTCTCCTTGAGCGTCGCCGCCCGGGTCAGGCCCCAGACGCTGCCACCCGCGACGGCGAGCACCCCGACCACGATCCCCAGTCGCAGCAGTATCGCCTTGCCATGGCCGAGCGGCTTGTCGGCCTGCTCGATCGTTGACTGTGACGCATCGGCATCACCCGCATTTGGCACGTAATCTTGCCTCTCACTCGAACCGCCTTACCCGTTACAACGCGCCAGCGAGCGGCTGCGTTACGAACGGTTGTAGCACGAGTGGTGTGACGTCGAAGTCACCTCGTAATGACTTGGCGGCGATCCGAGTGTCCGGCTCAGCTAGCCGCGTCGCGCCGTGCGCGCGCCAGCCGGGCGACGCACCAAGCGGCGGCACTGCCACGCCGCAGGTGTTCGAGCACGGTGTACGGCCCCAGGTGCGCGCTCAGATCACTCGGCGCCAGCCCTGCCGCACGGTATTCGAGCGCTCGCTGATCCAGCGGGCTCAGCCCGGCGTCCCACCACTCCTCGGCCTCGGCGACCCCGCCGACCATCTGCCACCATCGCGCGCCCGCCGCGAGCAGTTCGTCCGGCACGCCCGGCAGCCGCTTGCGCATGGCGGCGACGTAGCTGGTGTCGGTGACCTCCACCGTGGACCACTCCGCGGTCCCCACACTTTCCCGTTGTCCTGGAATTCCCGGCACCTGAGCCGGTGCGTCCGCGAGCCACTCGGAAGTGATGCGGCTGATCTCAACGTCCTCCGCCGTCTGCGCTCGCTCCTCCGACCACTGCCGGATCAACGCGTCAACGCCAGGATCATGGGTCATATCCGTCTCCCTACCGGGTCTGCCAATACATGTTCCGGGGCCTGCGCCCAATTGCTCTCGATCCGGCCCGCTCGGCCCGAACAGCCTGACCAAGCAGAACCAGTCGATCACGTAATGTGAGCACCGTAGGGCGCACCTCTGACAGTCCGCCACAGTTGTGGCAGGCGAATTCTCGCGACCTGCGACTTCGTGACAGCAATCCACCCGTACGGCCCAATCCCACGACCAGACTGTGAGACGGCACACATGCTGCTGCACGTGCATATGTACTGCTCAGCGGCTTGTGCAGCCGCCTGAGGCAACCAATTTTCCGGGCAGTCAACGGATGCGGGCGCGCCGGGCAGGCCGAGGGCTTCCAGGCGCCACCAAGGTGCCATGGGGTGCCTATATGGCACCCAGGGCGACCTTGGGCTCCACCGCTGCCGCGGTAGACGCTCGAGGTCTACTCGAAGAGGGCTTTGACGAAGGTCACGAGCGCTTCGGCGCCGTCACGCAACCAGCCGAGGGCGGTTTGGACACTGTCAGCGGACTCGTGCGGCTTGGTGATGAGGAAGAACAGCACAATCACGACCGCGCCGATGATGAGGGCCTTTTTGGCGTTCGGCGACATGGCTCCATCCGATCAAGTCTCACGTGGCCGCACGTGCTTCGCGAGGCCGCCTTGCGTATCCGCACCACAGCTTAGAGTAAGTTCCCGCGCAGTCCGAGACCTGCAGTGGTGACACCTGTGTTTACACACCGTGACACACCGCCTCAGTTGATGACACCCGCCTCCCGGAGCCGTTCGATCTCGGCCCCGTCGAGGCCGGACTCGGCGAGCACAACGTCGGTGTCGGCGCCGGTCTCGTGGGTCGGCGACGGTGTCTCAGCGGGCGTGCGATCGAACTTGGGCGCGGGCGCCGGCAGCGCTACACCACCCACTTCGGTGAACGTGGCGCGGGCGACGTTGTGCGGATGCGACGGCGCCTCCTCGGTCGAAAGCACCGGGGTGAGGCACGCGTCGGTGCCTTCCGCCATCGCGACCAGTTCGTCACGGGTGTATTTGGCGATCTCCTCGGTGAGGATCTTGCGCAGCGTGGGCCATTCGTTGCGGTCCATGTGGAACGGCAGGTCGCGGTCTTCGAGGCCAAGCACCTTCACCAGATCCGCCCAGAAGCGCATCTCGATCGCACCGACGGCGACATACTGGCCATCCGCCGTCTCGTAGGTGTCGTAGAACGGTGCGCCGCCGTCGAGCAGGTTGGTGCCCCGCTCCCCCGCCCAGACGCCGCTGGCCTTGAGCCCGTAGAGACTGGTGGCCAGCAGCGCCGAGCCGTCGACCATCGAGGCGTCCACCACCTGCCCCTTGCCCGAGCTAGCCCGTTCATAGAGCGCGGCGAGGATCCCCATGGCCAGCAACAGCCCGCCGCCCCCGAAGTCGGCGATCAGGTTCAGCGGCGGCACCGGGCGCTCGCCTTCCCGGCCGATCGACTCGAGCGCACCCGACAGGCCGACATAGTTGATGTCGTGCCCCGCCGCCTGCGCGAGCGGGCCGTCCTGCCCCCAGCCGGTGATCCGGCCGTAGATCAGCCGGGGATTGCGGGCATGGCAGTCCGCCGGGCCGAGGCCCATGCGCTCGGTCACGCCAGGGCGGAAGCCCTCGACGAGCACGTCGGCCTGTTCGACGAGCTTGAGAACGAGCTCGACGCCTTCCGGCGACTTCGTGTTGACGCCGATGGAGCGCCTGCTACGGCGCAGCGGATCGTTCTCGAACATCAGCACGTCCGCGCCGGGCGTCGCCCGGTCCACGCGGATGACGTCGGCGCCGAGGTCCGCCAGCATGGTGCAGGCGAACGGCCCGGGAGCGAGTCCGGCCAGTTCGATCACACGCAGCCCGGAGAGTGGTCCTGCCCTCATGTGTCGCTAGTCCTTCCTGCCGCGGTACGCGTCAGAGCGTCCGGGAGATGATTTCCTTCATGATCTCGCTGGTGCCGCCGAAGATCCGCGAGATGCGGACGTCGGCCCAGCCGCGCGCGATCGGGTACTCGGTCATGTAGCCATAGCCGCCGAAGAGCTGCAGGCATTCGTCCATCACCCGGTTCACCCGCTCGGTCGCCCACAGCTTCGCCATCGCGGCACCCTGCACGTCGAGCTCACCCTTCAGGTGACGCTCGATGCACTGGTCGACGAAGGCGCGCGTGACGGCGACCTCGGTCGCGACCTCGGCCAGCTTGAACTTGGTGTTCTGGAAGCCGAAGATCGGCCTGCCGAACGCCGTGCGGTCCTTGGTGTATTCGAGCGTCTGCTCCAGCGCCGCCGCCATGCCCGCGACCGCCGTGACCGCGATGATCAGCCGTTCCTGCGGGAGCTGCTGCATGAGCTGGATGAAACCCTGGCCCTCGGCATCGCCGAGCAGGTTGACGACGGGAACGCGGACATCGTCGAAGAACAGCTCGGCGGTGTCCTGGCCCTTGAGTCCGACCTTGTCCAGCACCCGGCCCCGCCGGAACCCGGGCGTGTCGGTCTCGACCGCGATGAGCGAGACGCCCGCCGCGCCGGCGTCGGGATCGGTCTTGACGGCCACGACCACCAAGCCGCACTGCGCGCCGTTGGTGATGAAGGTCTTGGCGCCGTTGATGACATATTCGTCACCGTCGCGCACCGCACGTGTCTTGATGCCTTGCAGGTCCGAGCCGGTCCCCGGTTCGGTCATCGCGACCGCGCCGACCATCTCGCCGCTGGCGAACTTGGGCAGCCACTCCTGCTTCTTCTCCTCCGAGGCATACTCCAGCAGGTAATGCGCCACGATGCCGTTGTGCACCGAGACGCCCCAGGCGCCGTCCCCCGCGTACGCCTGCTCTTCATAGAGCACGGCCTCGTGGGCGAAGGTCCCGCCACCGCCGCCGTAGGCCTCCGGGATGGACAGGCACAGCAAGCCGACCTCGCCGGCCTTGTTCCACAGCTCGCGGTCGACCTGCTTCTCGCTCGCCCACCGTTCCTGATGCGGGGTGAGCTCCTTCTGGCAGAACGTCCGGGCCATGTCCCGGAAGTCCCGCAGGTCGGAGTCACACCACGAGCTGGGTGGCAGTTGCAGCGGCATGCGCAAGTCCTCCTCGACACGGGTGGAAAACATTCCAACAGGAATGTAAGTTCTTATGGGAATGTACAGTCCTAGGAGGGCTATTCACAAGTCAGTCGGCGGGGCCGCCCGGAGGGTGGTTCGCGCCGACTGACTGCAGGCGACGGGCAAGATCGGGTGACCTGGGAAGAAGTGAATGGCCCGACTGATGAATAAACCCTCAGTGCGAGTCGGGCAAGGAAGGGCCGGGGTGACAACGTCGCAGCAGCCGTCGAGGCAGCCAGAGCCAGCCACCGCCGGTCGGCGCGGACACCGCACCCAGGCCGAACGCCGGGCGCAGACCCGGACAGCGCTGCTCGACGCGACCATCGACTGCCTCGTCGAGCTGGGATATGCCAAGACCACGGTGCAAGAGATCTGCCTGCGAGCAGGCGTGTCGAAGGGCGCGCACCAACACCATTTCGCGACCAAGGCGGAATTGATGGCTACCGCGGTGGAGCACCTCACCCACCGGATCGGCGCCGAGATCATCGAGGCACAGCGCGAGCTGCCCACCGGGGCCGAGTTGGTCGAGCAGGGCATCGAGCTGATCTGGCAGGGCTTCTCCGGCACGCTCTCGTCCGCCGTCATGGAGCTGTGGGTCGCGGCGAGAACGGAGCCGGAGCTCGCGGCCGCGATCCGGCCCGTCGACCGGGCGCTCGGCCGCTCGACACTGCAGCTCTTCCGTGCCCTGGCACCGCACCTGCCCGAACAGCGCCTGGAGGTCCTCTACTGGTTGACCGTCAACCTGATCAGGGGCTTGGCGCTCGACGCCGAGATCGGCGGCGATCCGGTGCGGCGCAAACAACTGCTGGACGAGTGGAAGCGCATCGCGCTGACGGCCTACGAGGCAACGTGACGCCTCCCGGACCGCACGCGCGGTGAAAGACGCCTT
>WHSS01000296.1 GCA_009379975.1 Actinophytocola sp. | reverse complement strand
TGCTCAATGCCGAGCTCGCTGCCTGGCAGGCCGCGACCAACGCCGACCAGCGACAAGTGAACTGGCAGTTCACCACCGACGACGCCCGAACCCGACTCCGCCACCTATACCCCAAGCAATAGAAGCGACAGTCTACTAGTGCGAGGTGTGGCCGGTGGGAGTCAGCCGAACCAGCGGACCGCGAGCACGTCCACCCGCCGCTGCCGATCGAGCACGAGATAGTACGCCAACCCCTCGCCGTGCGAACCGAACGTCAACGTGAACATGCCGCCCTCGGGGTTGTCCTTGCTCAACGGCGCGCCACTGTACGGGTCGAGCTCCAAAACCGTGCGCAGCTCCGCGTAATACGCCAGCGCCTCGGCGGGCAGCGCTTCGACTTGCTCCTGGGCGCGCTCGTCGGTCTCGACGCGGTACACCTACATGCCGACCTTGGCGCGCGTCACCGACAGCGGCTCGTCTTGCGGTACGCGCTTCCCCGTCATCAGTTCGGCTGCCCGGCGGACCACGCGCCGGAAGTCGTCGCGGTCCTCCTGGAGCGCGGCGACCCGGCGCCAGTGCTCCAGGATGGTGAACAGCTCCGTCAGATCGAGGCTCGTTCGCGCGGCGCTGAGCGCGGCCTCATAGGCTGCATCGAACGCGTCGCGATCTTCCGGCAGCAATGCCGTCCTGATCGCGTGCGGCGAGGCGCCTGGCCGGAGTGGATGCGCGGCTGGCGGCTGCTCGCCACGCGCATGAGTCACTGTCATGCCACCACCATAACGCCGACACCGACAATGAGCGGGACCGTTCTCGTCACCGTCACGGTGTCTGGCGGCCGACTACCGCTCCCCGGGCGCGCCGCCACCCTGTATCACCACAGGGACCCTGCCCGTGGTGCAAAAGTTGTCTGATTTATCACCTTAAGTCGGTCCTACCGGCAGGGTCCCTGATCAATATGTATGACGCGCCAGAACTACACGGCGGCGAGAAAGGCGTCGACCAACGCGTGGGCCCGTCGGCGTGCCGCGGGCATCTGTTCCACGGTCGATGCTCGTAACTGGTCGCTGTTGACGCCTGCCGCTTCCGCGGTCTTCTCCCCGTTTCCGTCCAGCCAGCCGTCGAGGATCGACTCGGTCAACCTCGGGATGGAACTGGATACCGAGGCTGCGGCCGATGCGGAAGGCTTGCGAGCCTGCCGCATTGCGGGCCAGCTCGGTCGCGCCGGTCGGCGGCGTGAACTCGTCGAAGTGCCACTGAAACCACGGGCCGTTTCCGATGAGGCCTGGTTCGTCTGTGTCGACCTGGACCCAGCCGACCTCGGGCCGCTGAGCCCGCCGTACGGATCCATCCAATGCGCGGGCGAGCGCCTGTCCGCCGAAGCAGATGCCCAGGATCGGAACCCTTGCCTCGTGCGCGGTTCGCAGCAGTTTCAGCTGGCCGGCGAGCCAGGCGCCGATCATTTGGTCGTCGTAGGCACTCCAGCGGGCGCCCAGCGCGACCACAACGTCCCATTCTCGCGGGTCGGGCGGTCGCCAGGCGACGGAGGGTGTTTCGGATCGTTCCGGCGGCACGATCGCGTGAATGTCGAGCCGGTACCCGCGTTCGATCAGGCGATCCCCGACGAGCCCTGGATCGCATTGGGGATCCGGCTTGAGGATCAGTGCTCGCATGGGTCACTCCGTCCTTCTCTCGCGGTGGTGTTCTCCGCACTCCCAGCTATACCAGCCGGGTACGTAGCGCTGAGGCGCCGCGTCACTGAGGACGGTCGGTGATCCGGGCGGTGGTGCGGTCGCGCAGGCGGAAGCGGCCCTCGGTTTCCGCTTGATCAGCGCGAGCTCGGCGACGTACCCGCCCACTACCGGGCCGTGTTTGAACAGATGCCCGGAATCGTCTGCCACCAGCACGACGTCGTGCTGGTCGGAATGGCGGTCGATGAGGAAATGGGTGTCGGCGGTGGTGGCGATCTGGCCCACCGCGATTCCGCTGATCGGCTGGTTGTCGAGGCCGGGGAAGCGGCGTGCGACATAGCGGCGGGTGCGGGCGATGGAGGCCTGATCGACCAGCCGGTCATCGCGATCGAGATCGATGTCGAGCTGCCGCCAGTTGATCACCGCTTTGAACCCGTCCCCGCCCGCGGCCGGGATGCCGTACGCGGGGTAGCCGTGGTCGATCCAGGCTGGGAAGAGTTCGTGCCCATAGCGCGTGTCACCGGGCGGGGGAGCGATCATCACGACGTTCTGCCGGAGTACCTGGAACATGCGGTCGAGCGTCCTGTAGAACAGTCCACCCATCCATGCGCCGCAGGCCATCACGATGACGTCAGCTCAGATCGCGGCCTCATGGCTGTCGGCGATGCAGCCGACCAACCCATCATGTCACGTAATACAGCGACGCGCGCTGCTCCGCGTTGAGGCCGATCCGTTCCCCGAGTCGACACGCCACCCCAGACACGAGCGGGCAAGATGCTCCATCGGCTGACCAAGACCCAGATCGACCGCGAACGACAGCGCGCCCACCAACTCGGCGAGCCGCAGCCCCGACCCAGACGACCTCACAAAGTTCGCATCTGACACTTTCCAGACACTACCGCCTGGCTCACACCACAGGAAGGCTCCCCGCACGTCACCCCGCCGAAGTGGCCAAGGTTTCCTTGATGGAGCGCTGGTGGCCATCCCCGAGACGGTGCGTTCGGCCTTGGCGCCGTCGCCGGGCGTCGCCGACCTTGATGGATCGGCGCCTCGGGCCGAGGGACGCCGGCAAAGGTGCCGAGCCGGAGCCAATTCTCGACCTGGCGAAGGGTAGCCGGTCCCTGCATCCGCAGTTGCCGGGGTGCGGCGCGTCGTTCCACCCCAGGTCGCCGCGCCAAACCATGACGAAGATCCGGATGGATGTCTGGATGATCAAGAGATCGGTTCCGAAGCCGGGGACGTACTTGCCCGCATAGCGCGGTCTGCTCGAAGCTGAGACGCATCTTGCCGACATGAGCGGATGTCAAATCTTGCGTCTCAACGGTCAGTTTCAGGCGTCGGTATCTTCGCTGGCGGCGGCTGACTCATTGTCATCGAGCACGTTACGCAATTCCAAGGCCACGGCTACGTGGGAGTTCGGTTGGAACCCACGCCGTAGTTGGACGGCAGCTCAGCTCACTCGCCTAGCGCAGCATAACGTGATGTGCGTCGTGGTTGGCGATAATGGGTGTGGCCGTCGACGACAGAACGTGCGTCGTTTGGTGTCGTGATTCGAACTATTTGTGGACATCAGCGGCTTTCGGTTTCAGAATCGGTGCGTGTCGGAGACGGTGGTAGGGCGGGATGCGGAATTGGCCGCTGTCGGGCGGCTGGTCGAGCGAGCCGTGGATGCGCCGGCGATGCTGGTGCTCACCGGTGAGGCGGGTATCGGTAAGACGACGGTGTGGCGGCATGGCGTCCGGCGGGCACGTGATCGGGGCTTCGCTGTGCTTGTGTGCCGGCTGCATGGAGCGGCACGTCAATGGCGAGCTGGACGTCGCGACGGCGGCGAAGGCGAAGTGGTGGCTGATCGAGCAGCAGAACATCGTGGCGGACCGGTGCCTGCAACTCTTCGGCGACTACGGCTACATGCAGGAATACCCGATCGCGCGCATCTTCACCGACTCGTGCATCCAGAAGGTCTACGGCGGCACGAAAGAGATCATCGCCCGCAGCCTCTGAGAACTGTTACCTGGCAACGGATTGGACTGTCGACATGGGACCGCTGCACGGT
>WHSS01000118.1 GCA_009379975.1 Actinophytocola sp. | reverse complement strand
GGTGAAGTCACCGGTGATGCGCGTGTTGCCCGCGATCGCCTGCGTCACGCTCGGCGCCGAGACCACTTCGGTGTCCATCACGAAGGAAACCCGCGCCGGGTCGTTCTGCGGCCGCTGCGCCGACTCCTGGGCCATCTCCGACGTGATCTTCGCCCACTTGGAGCTGCCCGCGTTGGTGAACTCGATGTTGACCTGGTGGCCGATGCCGTCCTGGTTGACGCTCGACGTCGAGTCCTTGATCATCTGCCCGTCCAGGATCACCGGACCGAGCAGGTAGGCACTGCGCGTACCGGCCGAGGCACGATCCTGATCGCAGGCCACCAGCGGCAGCGTCGGGTCGTCGTTGCCGCGCAGCGGGTCCTGCTTGCCCTTCCCGCAGTCCAGCGACTTGATGGCCTTCTCGAGCGCTGCCTGAGCTTGGGGACCCTCGGCGATCAGATCCTTGCTCTGGCGCAGCTTCCTGGCCTCGGTGATTTCCTTCTGGGTTTCCTCGGGCAGGCCCGGGTCGACCTGGGAGGCGTCGTCCTTGGTCTCGTCCGTGGCCTTGTCTTCGGCGTCCTGGTCGTCCTGGGCGGCACCGGCTACGGCGCTGCCACCACCGGTGTTGTCGTCGCCCTTGCCGTCGTCTTTGGCGTCGTCGTCCTTGCTGCCCTTGCCCGGCTCGGCCGTCCCGTCGCCCTGCTGGCCGCCCTGCCCCGCGTTGGCGAGCGCCGCCGGGTCGAACGGGCCTGCGACGACCTTGCGGAACCCGAGCTTCGCGGTCTGACCGAGCGTCTTGGCTTGTTCGCCCTCGTCACCGGGAACGGTGATGACGATCTGGGTGCCGTCGAGCACGACCTCGGCGCCGTTGACACCGAGGCCGTTGACGCGCTCACCGATGATCGAGCGAGCTTGGTTCAGCGACTCACGGGTCGGCTCGGAGCCGTCGGGCGTGCGAGCGGTCAGCGTGACGCTGGTACCGCCCTTGAGGTCGATTCCGAGTCGCGGGGAAGGCTCCCGGTCACCGGTGAAGAACACCAGCCCGTAGAGCACGACGACGATCATCAGGAAGAAGGCGAGATAGCGCCCTGGGCGGATGGTCCCGGCAGGTGGTGCCACGGGAGGGATTCTCCTCGAAGTAGGTCCTGGTACAGCCCCTGGTTGGGGTTGACGACGCCCGCCGGATGGCCGCACGGCGACGTGGCACGAGACTGTACCTCGTGCCACGTGAACCGGGCGTTATGCCCTCTTCGGCGCTAGGCCGTGTCTTGCGGATCCGTGATCGAACGAACGCGCGATGGTTACTTAGAGCCGTGCTCGAGCGGCGGCGCGACCTGCGCCCCACTGCGGTTCTTGTCGTCGTCGGACTCAGCGGACTCAGCGGACTCATCGGTCTCGGCCGACTCGAGCTCGTCGGTCTCCTCGTAGTCCTCGTCGTCGATCTCCGGGCCGACCTTCTCGCGGACGGCCTGACGCAACCAGGTGGTCACCATGCCATCGGCGATCTCGAGGTCGATCGTCGTGTCGTCACTGGCGTCGGCCACCGTGGCGTACATCCCCGAAGTGGTCATGACGCGGTCGCCCTCGCTCAAGCTGCTCTGCAGCTCCTGCGTAGCCTGCGCCACCCGCTTCTGCTTGCGCATACCGAAGAACATCATCAGCGCAAGAGCCGCCATCATCGCGATGAGCAGTTCCATCGAATCTCCCTTTACGCCAGGCCGCATCGGCGCTGGCCTCCCGTTTGCGTGTACTCGTGTTGTGGGGCGAGTGTGCCAGTCTACGCCCCGCACCAGTGCACCAGCCCCACAGAGGCGCTCAGGCGGGCTCGAAGAGCCCGCCTGAGCGCCGGTGTCAGTCGAACAGCGGCTGCGCGCCGTCACCCGCGGCATGGGGCGGCTGCCGCAGGCCGAGGTGCCGCCAGGCGGCGGCGGTGGCCACCCGGCCACGCGGCGTCCGGGCGAGCATGCCCGCCCGCACCAGGTACGGCTCGCAGACCTCTTCCACCGTCGCCGGCTCCTCGCCGACGGCGACCGCTAGCGTGGACACGCCGACGGGCCCGCCGCCGAACGATCGCACCAGCGCGCTCAGCACCGCTCGGTCGAGGCGATCGAGGCCGAGGTCGTCGACGTCGTAGACCTCGAGCGCGGCCTGCGTGGTGGCCTTGGTGACCCTGCCGTCCGCCCGCACCTCGGCGTAGTCACGGACCCGGCGCAACAGCCGGTTCGCGATACGGGGCGTGCCGCGCGAGCGTGATGCGATCTCCACCGCGCCGTCGCCGTCGAGCGGTACCCCGAGGATGGCCGCCGAACGCCGGAGCACCAGCTCCAGCTCCTCCGGCTCGTAGAACTCCATGTGTCCGGTGAAGCCGAACCTGTCGCGCAGCGGCCCGGTCAGCGCCCCGGAACGAGTCGTCGCTCCCACCAGGGTGAACGGCGCGATCTCCAGCGGGATGCTGGTCGCACCCGGGCCCTTCCCCACCATGACGTCCACGCGGAAGTCCTCCATCGCCAGGTAGAGCATCTCCTCGGCGGGGCGCGCGATGCGGTGAATCTCGTCGATGAAGAGCACATCGCCTTCGACGAGATTGGACAGCATCGCGGCCAGATCGCCTGCCCGCTCCAGCGCGGGGCCCGACGTGATCCGGATGGCGCTGTCCAGCTCCGCGGCGATGATCATGGACAGGCTGGTCTTGCCCAGGCCTGGCGGGCCGGAGAGCAATACGTGATCCGGCGGCACGCCACGACGCTTGGCGCTTTCCAGGACGAGCTGCAACTGTTCGCGGACCCGCGGCTGCCCGACGAATTCGTCGAGCTGGCGCGGCCGCAGCGTGGTCTCGAGTTCGCGCTCGCCATTGTCCGGCAGCGCCGACAGCGGCGCGGCCTGCTCGTCCTCCTCGCTTACCACGTACTCATGGTGCACGGGCGTGCCTAACGCTTCTTACCGAGGGCGCTCAACGCCGCGCGGAGCACCGACGAGGTGTCCGACTCGCCGTTGCCGAGTACCCCGTCGACCGTCTGCTCGGCCTGCTTGGCGGCGAAGCCGAGCGAGACCAACGCTTCGACCACCTCGGTGCGCACCCGGCCGCCGGTAATGGCGTGAGCCACCCCGTCACCGACGGGCGATACCGCGGCGGGCGCCGCGTCCACCTTGTCGCGCAGTTCGAGGCTGAGCCGCTCGGCGCCCTTCTTGCCGATCCCCGGCACCTGGGTGAGCACGGTGATGTTGCCCTCGGCCAGCGCCGAGCGCAGCGCTTCCGGTTCCAGCACCGCCAGCGCGGCCAGCGCCAGCCTCGGCCCGATGCCCGAGACCGTCTGCAGCAGCACGAACAGCTCACGCGCCTGCGCGTCGGCGAAACCGAACAGCGTCAGGGAGTCCTCGCGCACCACCAGCGTCGTGTGCAGCATGGCCTGCTCACCGGAACGCAAGGTGGCCAGCGTCGCGGGGGTCGCCTGCACGGCGAGGCCGACGCCACCGACCTCGAGCACCGCATGGTCGAGCGAGACGGCAAGCACCGTGCCCCGTACCGAGGAGATCATCTATTCAGCCTCCCATTCGCCGCCGTGCGGTCGTTGTTCCCACCCCGGCCGCGGTGTTCTTCGCTGCCGCCGTCCGGCTCCGAGCGGCGGCGGCCAATCGTGCCTTGTGCTTGCTCGCCAGCGCGGCCGCCCGCTGCTCGGCCTCCGCGAGCCGCGCCCGCATCGGCTCCCGCCAGAGGTGGCAGATCGCCAGCGCGAGCGCGTCGGCGGCGTCGGCGGGACGCGGCTTCTCGGTCAGCTTGAGCAGCCGGGTCACCATTGCCGTGACCTGCGCCTTGTCCGCCCGGCCGGAACCGGTCACCGCCGCCTTCACCTCGCTCGGAGTGTGGAAAACGACCGGGAGCCCGCGCTTGGCCGCACTGAGCGCGACGACACCGCCCGCCTGCGCCGTGCCCATCGCGGTCCGGACGTTGTGCTGGCTGAACACGCGCTCGATCGCGACGGCATCCGGGCGGTGGGTGTCGAGCCACTCCTCCACCACGTCGGCCACGGCGAGCAGCCTGGTCGCGAGCGCGACATCGGCAGGCGTCCGCACGACGGTCACCGCGACACAGCTGACATCGCGGCCTTGACCACCGTCGACCACGCCGATCCCGCAGCGTGTCAGGCCGGGGTCGACGCCGAGCACACGCATAGCCGCTGGCCACCTCCTTCGCCGAACACTCGTTCGAGACAGGAGGCTACCGGGCGCCGCGGCCACGGCACGGCAGGACGCGCCGAAGGTCAGCTCTCGAGCGCGCCACTCTCGGTCAGGATCGGCTGCCACCGGCCGAATCCCTCGGGCGCATCGGCATCCCACGGCCAGTGCCCGTCCGGCGTCGGCACGATGATCTGCACCGCCGGGAAGTCGCCATCGGGGTAGAGCAAGAACGCCGAGCCGAAGAACGCGGGATAGTGCGGCTTCGCGACGTGCTCGAAGGTCAGTGACATGCCCTCGAAGAAGTCGTCGTAGAGCATGCCGGGCTCGAAGAGCTCCCCCGTCGCCGCGCGATCGACGTAGGCGTCGAGCAGCACGGTCGCCATCTGGTCCGGTAGGCCGACGACCACGGCCTCCGGTATGCCGTGCGTCCGCCAGACCCCCGCGGTGAAGCAGTAGCCGCCGACGCCGTCGGACTCGGCGACCGATATGACCGCGTTTCCCCGGGTTTCGGCTTGTTCGAGCATCCAGTCTCGGAGATGGTCCAGGTCGGGCTCTGCTGCTGCCTCGGTGGTCACGCGCCCCATTCTGCATAATCACGCACCGTTATTGCAGGACCGACTGGCGTAACCTGGCCAACGGATCTTCACATCGGGCAGATATCAGCCGACTTCGGCGAGCACCTCGTCGCTGACGTCGAAGTTCGCGAAGACGTTCTGCACGTCGTCGGAGTCTTCGAGGGCATCGATCAGCTTGAACACCTTCTTGGCGCCGTCGGCGTCGAGCGGCACCGAGACCGAGGGCAGGAAGTTCGCGTCGGCCGACTCGTAGTCGTAGCCCGCCTCGCGCAGCGCGTTCCGCACGGCGACCAGGTCGGTGGCTTCCGAGATGATCTCGAAGCTCTCGCCGAGGTCGTTGACCTCTTCCGCGCCCGCGTCCAGCACGGCCAGCAGCACGTCGTCTTCGGTGAGGCCGCTCTTCGGCAGGATCACCACGCCCTTGCGGTTGAACAG
The DNA here is from genome assembly GCA_009379975.1 of Actinophytocola sp. Taxonomy (GTDB): domain Bacteria; phylum Actinomycetota; class Actinomycetes; order Mycobacteriales; family Pseudonocardiaceae; genus WHSS01. The sequence continues at coordinate 9,229 of WHSS01000118.1, read as the reverse complement.
GTAGGCCACCGAACCGGGATCGGCCAGCGAACCGCCGTTGCGGGTCAGCGCGGTGCGCACCTCGCTCGCCGCGCGGTTCTTGTTGTCGGTGAGGCACTCGATGAGCACGGCGACACCGTTGGGGCCGTAGCCTTCGTACGTGATGGTCTGCCAGTCGGCGCCGCCCGCTTCCTCGCCCGCGCCGCGCTTGCGGGCCCGCTCGATGTTGTCGGCGGGCACCGAATTCTTCTTCGCCTTGAGGATCGCGTCGTAGAGCGTCGGGTTGGCGTCGGGGTCACCGCCGCCGGTGCGGGCGGCGACCTCGATGTTCTTGATCAGCCGCGCGAACAGCTTGCCGCGTTTGGCATCGAGGGCGGCCTTCTTGTGCTTCGTGGTAGCCCACTTGGAATGGCCGCTCATCTGTCCTCCATCTATCCGACTTGTTTGTGCGATTGGCTCCGTGCGGCTGGTCTTACGGCTACGCCCGTTCCCGGACGATCTCCGCGAACAGCCGATGTATTCGACCGTCGCCGGTCAGTTCGGGGTGGAATGCGGTGGCGAGCACGTTGCCCTGCCGAACCGCGACGATCCTACCCGCGGCCTCGCCCGCGACCGGGGTTTCGGGCACCACGGCGAGCACCTCGACCGCCTGACCAGCCGATTCGACCCACGGCGCACGGATGAACACCGCGTGCACCGGGCCGTCGTCCAGCCCGGCGAAGGGCAGATCCTCCTCGAAGGAATCCACCTGCCTGCCGAACGCGTTGCGCCGCACGATGACGTCCAGCCCGCCGAGCTGATGCTGATCGGGCCTGCCGTCGAGCACCTTGTCCGCCAGCAGGATCATGCCGGCGCAGGAACCGTAGGCGGGCATGCCATCTGCGATGCGCTGCCGGAGCGGGTCGAGCAGCTCGAACACAGCCAGCAGCCGCGAGATCGTCGTCGACTCACCGCCGGGGATGACCAGGCCGTCCACCTCGGCCAGCTCGGCCTCGCGGCGAACCGTGACCGCCACTACCCCGCTCGCGCTCAGCGACGCCAGGTGCTCGCGCACGTCCCCCTGTAACGCGAGCACCCCGACGCGTGGCTGAGCAGCTGACAAGGCGACTTCCTCCCGAAATACGACCTCACCAGCCTAATCCCCGCATCGTGATCGAATCAGATCGGGTCAGGCGACCCGCAGCGCCTGGTCCAAGTCGTCCCACAGATCGTCGACATCCTCGAGGCCAACCGAAAGCCGCAGCAGATCGGCGCCGGCGCCGTATTCCTCCCGAGCCGACGGCTCGACCAGCCGGTGGGTCAGGGCGGCGGGGTGCTCGATCAGCGTGTCCACTGAGCCGAGGCTGACCGCGGGGGGTGATCAGCGCGAGCTTGCTCACCACGGTGTTCGGATCGCCCGCCGGGCAGAACGCCAGCATCGCACCCGGCCCACGGAGTTGTCCGCCGAGCAGCCCGGCAGGGTCACCGCCGTCGAGGCCCGGATACCGGACGCGGGCGACGGCAGGGTGCGCGGCGAGCCGTTGCGCGAGCTCGGCCACGCCCCGCTGGGCCGCCTCGACCCGCAACGGCAGCGTCGCGAGCCCGCGATGCAGCAGGTAGCCGCCAAGGGGGTGCAGCACGGCCCCGGTGAGGATGCGCAACTGCCGCAGCGGTGCCGCGCGGTCGTCGGTGCACGCGACGACGCCGCCGAGCACGTCGCCGTGCCCGCCGAGGTACTTGGTGCCCGAGTGCAGGACGTAGGCCGCGCCGTTCCGGGCCGGGTTCTGCAGCACCGGGGTGGCGAAGGTGTTGTCGACCAGCACCGGCACATCGCCTGCCGCGCGCACCACCGCGGCGATGTCGATCAGGTCGAGGGTCGGGTTCCCCGGCGTCTCCATGACGACGAGACCGGTGTCCGGCCGGATGGCATCGGCGACGTCTGCCGGCCGCACATAGCTGGTCTCCGTGCCGAGCAGCCCCGAGGTGAGCAGGTGATCGGTACCGCCATAGAGCGGCCGCACCGCGACGACATGCCGGTTGCCGGTCATCGTGCACGCTGCCTGGACCACGGCCGTCACCGCCGCCATGCCGCTGCCGAACGCGACGGCCTGCTCGGTCGACTCCAGATCGGCCAGCGCGCGCTCGAAGCGGGCGACGGTCGGGTTGTGCAGCCGCGCGTAGACCGGCGATGCCGCGGCGGAAGCGCCGGAAGCCAGCTCACCGAGCGCCTCGCCGCCGATGGCCTGGTCCGGGATCGGGTAGGTGGTCGAAAGGTCGATCGACGGTGCGTGCACCCCGAGATCACCGAGGTCCTGCTTGCCGCCATGTACCGCTCGGGTCCGCAGACCTCGAAGATCGTTCACCAGATACCTCCCACATGGTTGGCCGAGCCGCTGTTTTCAGTTCGGCAACATGCTGAAATGGTGTCGTCAAATGTGCGACTACCGGCCAGTTGCGTAACAATCTTCGGCGAACTGGGGTGATGTCCGTGCTCGATGCGATCGATGCCGCGATTCTGGCGGAGTTGCAGAAGGACGCTCGGCTGCCGAACAAGGAGCTGGCGCAGCGGGTGAACGTGGCGCCGTCGACCTGCCTGGTGCGGCACCGCGCGTTGCGGGATCGCGGGGTGATCACCGGCTACCGGGCGGAGATCGATCTCGCGGCGCTCGGCCGCCCGTTGCAGGCGGTGATCGCGGTGCGGATCCGGCCGCATACCCGTGCCGTGGTGCGCCCGTTCCTCGACTATCTGCTCGAACTACCCGAGACGCTTTCGGTCTCCCACGTCGCGGGCCCGGACGACTTCCTCGTCCAGGTCGCCGTCGCCGACGCCGCCCACCTGCAGCGGCTGGTGCTCGACTCGTTCACCGGCAGGCGCGAGGTGGCTCAGCTCCACACCAATCTGGTGTTCGAGCATCGCAGTAAGGCGCAGGTGCCGCCGACGACCGAGGCGCTCGGGTAGCTACCCGTTCAACGGACTGAAAGCGTCACTCACTCCGTTCAGTGGACTGAAGCGTCTTTCAGCTCACGGCACGCCGACGGCTCGCAGGCCCGCGGCGACGCCCGCCGCGACGAGGACCACCAGGACGAACGGCGCCTTACGCCAGGCCAGGACGCCTCCGGTCAGCACGCCTGCCGGCCGGGCCCAACCGGCGAACTCCTGCCCCTCGGTCAGCGCCACCGTCGCGACCAGTGCCGCGAGGAGCACGGCGGTGGCGGCCGTCATCAGCTTCTCCGCGTTGGCCGAGAGGGTGATTCGCGCACGCAGCATCGGTCCGGCGTAGCGGAAGGCATATGTGCCCGCCGCCAGCACCCCGACCGCGATCAGGAGCGTCGTCGTCGATGTCATGCCGCCACCCGCTCACTGCGCTCGCGCCCCAGCCGCAGCGCGAACATGCCGAACAGCGCGACCAACACGGGCAACCCGGCGGGCAGCAACGGCGTCGTGGCGAGGGCGATGACCGCACCCGCGAGCGCCGCGTACCGGGTCTGCGGATCCTTCAGCGCGGGCAGCACCAGTGCGAGCAATACCGCGGGGAACGCGGCGTCCAGCCCGAATGCGGCGGTGTCACTGACGGCGGTACCCGCTACCGCACCTATCACCACGGCGATGTTCCAGCAGACGAACAGGCCCACCCCGCACGTCCAGTACACCGCCTTCCGTTGCACCAGGTCGCGTTGCGCCAGCGCGAACGCGACCGACTCGTCGATCATCAGGTGCGCGCCGATGACCCGCTGCCAGCCCCGGCCCAACAGATCACCGATCGCGAAACCGAACGGCAGATGCCGGGCGTTGATCAGCAGGCCGGCGAGGACCGCGGCGATGGGGTTACCGCCGGATGCCACGATGCCGATGAAGATGAACTGTGAGGCACCGCCGAAGACCAGCAGCGAGAGGAGCATCGGCAGCCACAGCGGGAAGCCGGAGCTCACCGTTATCGCACCGAAGGAGATACCCACGATGCCCACGGCGAGCAGCACCAGCCCGATGTCGCGGGCCAGTCTTGGGTCGAGTGTTCGCCAGATCGAACGCATAGCTTTTATACTGAACGTCAGATGAGGTGTTCGTCAAGCCGAACGCCGTGACCGATAGAGAGAACGATGGCAGAAGTCACATCCGGAGCACCGCTCGACGTGATCGCGCAGTCGCTGCGACGAGAACGCAACCGCACCGGCATGTCGTTGAGCGAGGTCGCCAAGCGCGCCGGCGTCGCGAAGTCCACACTGTCCCAGCTCGAATCCGGAGTGGGCAATCCCAGCGTGGAGACGCTCTGGGCGCTCGGCGTCGCCCTCGACGTCCCGTTCTCCCGGCTGGTGGACCCGCCGCGGCCCCAGGTACGCGTGGTCCGGGCAGGCGAGGGCCCGGCTGTCACCTCCGAGCAGGCGCACTTCGTCGGCACGCTGCTCGCGTCCTGTCCGCCATCGGCTCGCCGCGACATCTACGTCATCACGCTCGAACCCGGCTCACCCCGCAAGGCCGAGCCCCACATACCCGGCAGCGTCGAGCACATGACGGTGGCCGCCGGCCGGGTCCGTACCGGCCCGGTCGAAGCGCCGATCGAGCTCGGGCCCGGCGACTACGCCGCGTTCCCCGGCGACGTCCAGCACTTCTACGAGGCGCTCGAACCGGGCACCTGGGGCGTTCTGGTCATGGAGCACGTGTGAGCGAGGCCGCGAGCGACGTGTGCGCGCGGTGCGGCAGGAGCCGGGTGGCGGACTCCCCCACCGAAGCGCTGGCGTGGGTGGCCGAGGTCGAAGGCGGCCGCACGAGCTGGCTGTGCCCGGCTTGCGTGCGTGAGCACGTACGCGACATCGAAGGCAAGCTGCCGGCGGAGTACTGGTAGCGGGGCGGCTCGCGGGTTTGGGCGAGTGTGACATTCGAACGGTAGGTCGGGCTGAACGTCACACCCACTCAAACGCCCCTGGTAACACCCGCCGCGGCGAGGACGACTCTCCGGGTAAGTTCCCGCAGAGAGGCTGCGCCCCGTGGACTCACTCACCGAGTTGGTCGTGCTGTCGGTGCTGGTCGTGGGCGTGCCCGCGTACCTCATCCGCATGCTGTACTACGCCGTCGTGCGGGAGATCGCGTCCTGGGCGCCGGATCGCCGCTCCCGCCACAGCTACCAGCTCGTCACCGTGATCACCCTGCGCAAGAACGCCTCAGCGGCCGCGACGGCAGCCAACGCCCCGAGCACCTGGTGGCCCAGCGAGACCTGGGAACCCCGCGGCCGCCCGTGAGCCCGCCCCTTGAACCCTGAGCGAGGCTCACCAGCCGCGTTCGGCCAGCCGGTGTGGCTCGGGAACGTCCTCGACGTTGATGCCGACCATCGCGTCGCCCAGGCCGCGCGAGACCTTGGCGATCATGTGCGGGTCGTCGTAGAAGGTGGTGGCCTTCACGATCGCCTCGGCGCGCTTCGCCGGGTTACCCGACTTGAAGATGCCGGACCCCACGAAGACACCCTCGGCGCCGAGCTGCATCATCATCGCCGCGTCCGCCGGGGTCGCGATGCCACCCGCGGTGAAGAGCACGACCGGCAGCTTGCCCTTGGCCGCCACTTCCTTGACCAGCTCGTACGGCGCCTGCAGCTCCTTCGCGGCGACGTAGAGCTCGTCGGCGGGCAGCGTCGTCAGCCTGCGGATCTCGCCGCGGATCTGGCGCATGTGGGTCGTCGCGTTGGAGACGTCACCGGTGCCCGCCTCGCCCTTGGACCGGATCATCGCCGCGCCTTCGGTGAGCCTGCGCAGCGCCTCGCCCAGGTTCGTCGCGCCACACACGAACGGCACGGTGAAGGCGAACTTGTCGATGTGGTGGGCGTAGTCGGCGGGCGTGAGCACCTCGGACTCGTCGACGTAGTCCACGCCGAGCGACTGCAGCACCTGCGCCTCGACGAAGTGGCCGATGCGGGCCTTGGCCATCACCGGGATGGACACCGCGCTGACGATGCCCTCGATCAGGTCGGGGTCGCTCATCCGGGCAACGCCGCCCTGCGCGCGGATGTCGGCCGGGACCCGCTCGAGCGCCATCACCGCGACGGCGCCGGCGTCCTCGGCGATCTTCGCCTGGTCCGGCGTGACCACATCCATGATCACCCCGCCCTTGAGCATCTCGGCCATGCCGCGCTTGACGCGGGCGGTGCCGGTCTCCGGCGTGGGGTTGGCGGTGGTCGTTTCGGGCACTACGGGAGCAGCGGTCACTGCGAGAACCTTTCTCACGAATTCATTCACCACTCATGTTACGTGGCACGTGGACCGCTCAAGCAGGCCAGTACTGGGCTATCTCGGCAGTCCACTTCATCCTCGCAGTGAACCTGACGTGCTGACTCTTGCCCTGTACCCCCGTGGGGGTGTGTGATCGAAGGCACACTCATCACACCGCCGGGCAAGGAGGCCGACATGGCTGACAGACATACCCGCAACGGCGGCTCCGCAACGGGCTCGTCCCCAGTCGCTGTAGCTACGCCTGAGAAGGTTCGCAACGTCGCACTCGTCGGGCCGTCGGGCTCCGGCAAGACCACCCTCACCGAAGCACTACTCGCCGCGACCGGCACCGTTTCGCGCGCCGGCACCATTACCGACGGCAACACCGTATGCGATCACGACCCCGCCGCGGTGCGCCAGCAGCGCTCGGTCGGGCTCGCGCTCGCCCCGCTCGTGCACCACGACATCAAGATCAACCTGATTGACACCCCCGGCTATGCCGACTTCATCGGTGAGCTGCGCGCCGGGCTGCGCGCCGCCGACGCCGCACTTTTCGTGGTGTGCGCCGCGGACGGTATCGACGACACGACCGTCGCGCTCTGGCAGGAGTGTTCCGCCGTAGGGATGCCGCGAGCCGTCGTCATCTCCCGCCTCGACCATCCACGGGCCGACGCCAAGGCGGAGATGGCCGCGTGCCAGCAGGCCTTCGGCGCGAACGTGCTGCCGCTCTACCTGCCCGACGAGGGCGGGGCGCCCAGCCTTATCGGGCTCATCTCGCAACAGCGTTTCGACTACTCCGGCGGCTACCCGCCCACCGCGGGCCCTCCCGGCGATGCCGATGACGAACGGCTGACCGAGGCTCGCAATGAGCTCATCGAGGCGATCATCGAACAGAGCGAGGACGAGACGCTCATGGAGCGCTACCTCGAGGGCGAGCAGATCACCGAAGCAACCCTCATCGACGATCTCGAGACGGCCGTCGCCCGTGGCACCTTCTATCCGGTCGTCCCGGTCTGTGCCACCACCGGTGTCGGGCTCGCCGAACTGCTCGAAGTCATGGCGCAGGCCTTCCCTTCGCCGCTGGAGCACGCGCCGCCAGAGGTCACCTCACCGGAAGGCGCCCCGCACGACTCGCTGCGCGCCGATCCCGACGGGCCGCTCGCCGCCGAGGTAGTGCGGACGACGATGGATTCCTACGTCGGCCGGGTGTCGCTGGTCCGGGTGTTCTCCGGCACGCTGCGCGCTGAACGCCAGGTGCACATCTCCGGTCACGGCCTGGCCGAACGCGGCCACGCCGATCACGACGTCGACGAGCGTGTGGCGCACTTGTACTCGCCGCTCGGCGCGGAGCTCAACGAGATTCCGCACTGTGTCGCGGGCGATCTGTGCGCGCTGACCAAGGTCGGCTCCGCCGAAACCGGGGACACCGTCTCCGCCCCCGACCATCCCCTGCTGATGGCCACCTGGCCGATGCCGGAACCGCTGCTGCCCATCGCCGTGATCGCCAACAATCGCAGCGACGAGGACGCCCTGTCGCGCAACCTGGCCCGGCTCGTCGCGGGTGACCCGACGTTACGGCTGGAGCGCAACGCGGAGACCAACCAACTCGTGCTGTGGTGCATGGGTGAGGCGCACGCCGACGTCGCGCTCTCCCGGCTGCGGGCGGGCGGCGCCGACATCGGCACCGAAGACATCAAGATCCCGCTTCGCGAGACCTTCGCCGGCCCGGCGCACGGCCGCGGCAGGCACGTCAAGCAGTCCGGCGGGCACGGTCAGTACGCGGTGTGCGAGATCGATGTGACGCCGCTGCCCCGCGGCTCGGGTTTCGAGTTCGTCGACAAGATCTATGGCGGCGCCATTCCGCACCAGTTCATCCCGAGCGTCGAGAAGGGCGTGCGGGCTCAGTTGCTGAAGGGCTTGGAAGGCCACCCGGTCGTCGACATCAAGGTCACGCTCGTCGACGGGAAGGCGCATAGCGTCGACTCGTCGGACGCGGCGTTTCAGATGGCGGGTGCGCTGGCGCTCAAGGACGCCGCCGCGAACGGCAAGGTGGTGTTCCTGGAACCGCTCGACGAGGTCTCGGTCAAGCTGCCCGATGAGCATCTCGGCACCGTGCTCGGCGATCTCTCCGCGCGGCGTGGCCGGGTGCTAGGCACGGAATCGGCCAGCGACGGCCATACCGTGATCAAGGCCGAGGTACCCGCGACGGAGTTGCTGCGCTACACCATCGACCTGCGGTCGATGACATCCGGTACAGCGACCTTCGACCGGAGGTTTGCCCGCTACGAGCCCGTGCCGCAGGGGGTCGCGACACCTGCCTGAAGCGAGCCAAAGGCGAGCGGCGCCCAAGGTGGCCCTGGGCACCGATTTGGCACCCAATGGCACCTTGGTCCACCCGGCGGCTACTCGGGCTCCGGAGTGCCGTTAGTCCACACGCACGGCGAGGATGAGTTCAGGTACATCTCGCCGTGTTCGTTGGTTTCGTAGGACATACGGAAGCCGTCTGCGCTGTTCTCCACAGAGATCAGTCGATCGCCTTCGGTGGGAAACTCGCGCAGGATTTCAAAATCGTGGTCTAGCCACCAATCTCTGAGTTTGTCGTGGTATTCGGCGGTCTTCGTCGAATCCAACCCGGTGATCTGATAACTGCGTTCAGCGAACTTCCGCCCCGCGGGCCCGCCATCGTCAGGATCATCGCAGGCGACTTCCTCGTACTTTGAGAACGGCTTCAATCGCGCGCCGTCAGGGAGGGCAGTGAGCATCCGCTCCGCGTTGGCTTCGGTGATGCGGTTGGCTTCAGCAAGGGTGATGGTTGGCTCCATATCTGCTCCGCTCAATACATTGCATCCGGCGAGCGCGACAATCGTCGACGTCAGGATTGCACAGATCCACGTGCTCGCGTTGATCTGACAGCAAGGCGCCGTACCCATTATCGAGGTTCCTTACCTGCAATTATCCGGCCCATGGATTTCAAGGATGGGTTCTCCGGGTCCCAATATTTGCTGTGCGAGGCGACGGGATTCCCGGTGTGGGAGTCTGACTCGAACGTTGTAGCTTCGAACCTCTCCTCGCCTGG
>WHSS01000238.1 GCA_009379975.1 Actinophytocola sp. | reverse complement strand
CGGGAGGTCCGCGCCTCAGTCGGCGCCGGATTCGTCTACCCGATCTGCGGTGACATGAGGACGATGCCGGGACTCGGCAAGAACCCCGCAGCATTCCACATCGACCTCGACGACGACGGCGACATCGTCGGGCTCTCCTGAACAGGCGGAGATGATGTCATCCCGGAATACGAGGTGCGCATGAGCGACCGTTATGTCCATATGCGACTCGATGATTTTCTGGCCGCTATCGCGGCAGAGCAGCCTGCCCCCGGTGGCGGCGCCGTTGCCGCGGTGACGGTGGCTGCCGGCGCGGGACTCGCTGCCATGGCCGCACGCTTCTCAAAGGGATCCTTTGACGAAAGTTCCGACTTCGTCCTGGATGCGGATCACCTCCGAGAACGGGCGGCGCGGCTGGCGGACGCGGACGCTGGGGCTTACGACGCGGTACTCAAGGCGTACGCCCTGCCCCGGACAGGTGACTCCACGCAGCGGCGGGAGCGTATCCGGGCCGCTCTGCGATACGCGACCGAAATACCTCTTCAGATCGCTGATGTCGGGGCGAAGGTGGCGGCGCTGGCGGTCCGTCTGCTCGAAGCCGGCAACCGTAACCTGAGGGGCGATGCGTACGCGGCTGTTTGCCTCGCGGATGCCGCAGTCCGATCCGCGGCGGTTCTCGTTCAGATCAACACGGATATCGGCGAACTCGAACGCGACCTTATCGACCATGCGGAACGCGAAGTCGAGGCAGCCGCCAGTGCGGTATGCGAAGCCGTGATCTTCATGAACGGAAAACACAACCAGGCCGCCGTGGTGTCTGAGGGCGGTGTGTGACGTGGTTGCCAAGACCATCGACGGCGAGCGATACGCAGCCGATCTGGGACAGCAGCTCGCTGCGGAGGTGGAACAGCTCGCCCGCCGGGGGGTGAGGCCTGGCCTCGCGACGGTGATGGCGGGCGACAGCTACGCCGCACGGGCCTATGAACGGCGACTGTATGGGCTCGCAAGGAAACTAGGCTGTTACTACGTCTGTGCTGCGCTCCCCGAGAACGTTGATGAGGCCGAAGCGGTGGCCGTGGTCGACAAGCTCGACGCGGATCACCGCGTCTCGGGGGTTCTTGTTCTTCGGCCGCTGCCATCGCAGGTGTCGGAGGTGGCCCTCTACCGCGCGCTGGATCCGCTCAAGGACATCGAGGCTGTCCATCCTGCGAACGCCGGACTGTTGACGCTGGACCGGCCACGGTACGTTCCGTCGACCCCAGCGTCGGCCTTCTACATGCTCGATCGATACTTCCGGGATTCGGGACGAGATCCCAACGGGGTGTACGCAAACAGCAATATGGTGCTCGTCGGGCGCTCGAACAACGTCGGAAAACCAGCAGTCCTCCTCGGATTAAGTAGAAACGCCACCGTAATCTCCTGTGACGCGCACAGCTTCAAGGCTGGCCTGCTCTACGAACACACGTCCAATGCGGACATTCTCATCGTCGCGGCCGGCGTGCCCGGTTTGGTGGCAGGCGAGCACGTGAAACGTGGAGTCGTGGCGATTGACATCGGCATCAACCCTATAGAGGACCCTCTGACGGGAGAAGTCCGTCTGGTCGGTGACCTCGACTTCGACAGCGTGGCTGACAAAGCGGAGGCTATCTCGCCAGTGCCTGGTGGCGTGGGGCCCATTACCGACGTGTGGCTTTTGCGCAACACGGTTCTTGCGGCAACCGCCGCCGCGGGCGGGATTGAGCGGGGCTAGGGCTTGGCGTACACCCATCCCGCTCGTGAGTGCGCAGCAGGGTTAGAACACTGATAGCCACTCACGAACTTGCCTCCGCTGCGACGGGCGGCACCGAAGCGCCCACGCGACCCGGCCCGGCTACGGTCCAGAGGATCACCGGATCGTCGACTACAGCTCCGGCCATGGCGATGGGACGCTGGGCGACGATCGTGCCCTCCGTTGGTGCGGTGGTGGAATTCGGGCCCGTGGGCACGAGGCCGGCAGCACGGACGACGGCACACGCGTCGTCGGCGCTCAGTCCGACGACGTCCGGGACCTCGGTGATGCGTGGCTCGCTACGCACGCCCCAAGTCTACGTGACCGAGTTTCGTTCCCCGGCCGGCTGAACTGACCACGACATCACCGGCACATAGCATCACATAGCGCCCCCTGCGTGAGCACGGTAACGCTCGCCGAACTGGGACTTGGCGTACACATCACCACCGATCCCGTCGAGCGCGCGCCGCGCACCGAAAGACTGCAACGCGCCGAGGTCACAGCCCCAAGCCACGCAAGTTCGATTTGATGATCGCCTCGGTGGCTTCGGTGAACAAGCTGCCGCTCTACACCAGAAATCCGAAAGACTTCGCGGGCCTCGACAGCGTTCTCACCACTGTCGCGATCTGACGAAAGGTCCGGCCACCGCGCTGGCGTAGCACCACGCGCTACAGCGGGCTACGGTACGGGGCATGGAGATCATCAGCCAGCGGGAGTTCAGGAACAACTCCCGCCAGCGTGATGGACGCGGTCGAGGCAGGCGAGACCTACCATGTGACCCGCAACGGCGTTGAGATCGCCGAATTGCGACCGATCTCCCGACGAAAACGGCTCACCGCGGCCGAACTCGTCGAACGACACCGTCGCTTGCCACAAGTCGATCACGCCACCATGCGACGCGACGCCGACGAGTTCTTCGGCGAAGCCGATGCTAACGGCGATGCCGATCCGTGGGAGCGAAGCCGTGGCTGAGCGTCATAGGTCGGGTGTGCTGGCCACCTCCACCTACATCGACCTTGCCCTGCTCGATCCGGAATGCCTGCCGGAGGTCCCCGAGCTCACGTCGATCACGATGGCCGAACTCCATCAAGGCGTTGCCATGGCCAAGGACGACCGCACCAGGGCAGCGCGCACCGAGAAGCTCGCCGCCGCCCTGGTGGAATTCGAGCCACTGCCGTTCGACGGTGAGGCAGCGGCACGGTTCGGGACCATGGTGTCGTTGACGCTCGCGGCCGGCCGCGACCCGAAGCCACGCCGGGTGGATCTGATGATCGCCGCGGTAGCGTCCACCAGGGGCACGCCGCTCTACACCCGCAACGAGGTGAACTTCACAGCTCTTGCCGAAGTGCTGACAGTGGTCGCCGTGTAATCGCCGCAAGGTGCGGGCGCCAGCTTCGCTCGTGCGTGAAAATCATTGCCTGGGCACGCGTCAGCACTCACGACAGCTGGCGTGGCTTGTGAGTGCTGAGGCGTGCGGGGCATAAACTTTCGCGCACGACGACCGCGGTCGCCTCAGCTGGGCCAACCGCTAGTATCAGTGCTTTTCGTCCGCGGTGACCGCGGCACGGGCTGGATCCGGCTTCCGGAGCAGCGCCCGCACGATCAGCACGCCTGCCACGACGATCAGCCCGAACATGATCGTTCCGGTGTTGAGCCCGAACCCGTAGATGGCCAGGAACGACAGCACGCCCGCGGTGAGACAGTAGTAGACCGTCGGCAAGATCGTTTTGCGAATCAGGTCGCCCTCGCGCCCGAGCAGGCCCACTGTCGCGGAGGCCGCCACGATGTTGTGGACCGCGACCATGTTGCCCGCCGCGCCACCGACGGCCTGGGTCGCGACGACCTTCTCCGGAGAGATGTTGATGTTCTCCGCTGTCGCGGACTGGAACAGCGAGAAGGTGAGGTTGCTGATCGTGTTGCTGCCCGCCACGAACGCGCCAAGGGCACCGATCCACGGCGAGAGCAGCGGCCACTGGCTGCCGGAAAGCGCTGAGGCGCCTTCGGCGAGGGTGATCGGCATGCTCTCCATGCCCGAGCCGTTGAAGTCAGCGCCCGAGTTGATGAACACCCGCACGAGCGGCAGGGCGAACAGCAACGCGACGGCGGCACCGGCGATCTGGCTGCCCGCCACCTTCCACGAGTCGGCGATGGCCCGGGCAGGCATGCGGTGCAGCGCGTAGGTGATGACGCAGGCGATGATCAAGAAGAAGCCTGGGATGTAGAGCGGCTGTAGCGACGCGGACACTCCGGTACCCAAGATCTCATCGGCGTCGATCGTCAGGCCGGTGAGGAACTCCTTCAGCGGTTCCACCGTGCGGGTGAGCACCAGCAGGGCGACAACGACAACGTACGGCGTCCAGGCGAGCCAGATGCTCATGGCGCGGGTGGTGACGCCCTCGCCGGAGGTGCCGGCCTCGATGTTGCCGGACCAGCGACTGTCCCAGCCTTCTCGGGGCGGGAAGTCCCAGATGTCCTTGGGCATGAGGAAGCCCTTGCTCGATGTGAACATCACCAGCGCCAGACCGATGAGGCCGCCGAGCAGCGACGGGAACTCGGGGCCGAGCACGGCGGCGACGAGCACGTAGGGCACCGTCATGGCGAAGGCGGCGTACAGCGCGAACTTCCAGATCTTCAGGCCGTCGGCGAACCGGCGGTGCTCGCCGTAGAACCCGCAGAGCAGGCAGGCCAGGATCAGCGGGATCAGCGTGCCGACAGCGGCGTGCAGCAGCGCGACGTTCAGGCCGATACCGGCGAGGTACTCGGGCATCTGCACGCCGAGCACCGACATCCGCTCCTCGACTGCCGGGGCGCCTTCGAGACCTTCGCTGACGCCCACAAGGATCGGCGTCCCCACCGCCCCGAAGCTCACCGGGGTGCTCTGGATGATCAGACCCACCATGACGGCGGCCATGGCCGGGAAACCGAGGGCCAGCAGCAGCGGCGCCACGACCGCGGCAGGGGTACCGAAACCTGATGCGCCCTCGATGAACGATCCGAAGAGCCAGCCGATGATGATGGCCTGCACGCGACGGTCCGGGCTGATTCCGGTGAATCCCGCTCTGATGGTGGACATCGCGCCGCTCTTGGTTAACGTCTCGAGTAGCAGTAATGCGCCGAACACGATGTAGAGCAGGCCGACCGCGATGATCAGGCCCTCAATGCTCGAGGCGGCGATGACAGTGAAGTCCATCTCCCAGACGAACGCCGCCACCAGGACGACGACGACGAAGCCGATGGGCATGGCATGCTTGGCGGGCCAGCGCAGCCCCACCAGCAGTACGCCGACCACGATGATAGGCAGGAGCGCTAGCAGGCTCAGTACGGCAAGGTTGTCCATGGCCGAAGGTCCCTTCGCTAGATTGAATTTTCGGAGAATCTCTCTTCCGTAAATCTCGTCTTCCGTGATGGAAGGCCGTCAGTGATTGTTTGCCGCCGGCTCTAGGAGCCGCGGCGCAGTCGCGCGTGACTGGGCGTCAGATCGGCGATGGTGCGTACGCCGAGCAATTGCATGGTGCGCACGATCTCCGCGCGCAGGATGTCGATCGTGCGCTGCACGCCGCGCTCGCCGCCTGCCATCAGCCCGTAGAGATAGGCACGGCCGATCAGGCAGGCATCGGCGCCCATGGCGATGGCGGCGACGATGTCGCCGCCGGACAGGATGCCGGTGTCCAGCCACACCTCGGCCGAACCGTTGACCGAATCGAGCGTGGCTGGCAGCAGTTCCAGCGGAGTCGGTGCCCGGTCGAGCTGGCGGCCGCCATGATTGGACAGCACGACGGCGTCGGCGCCGTGGTTGACGACCTCCCGTGCGTCATCGGCATTCTGGATGCCTTTCACGACGAGCTTTCCCGGCCAGTTCTCGCGCACCCAGTCCAGGTCGTCGTAGTTCAGCGTCGGGTCGAACATCGTGTTGATCAACTCGGCGACGGTGCCGCCCCAGGAACTCAGCGAAGCGAAGGTCAGCGGCTCGGTGGTGAGCAAGTTGAGCCACCACGCCGGATGCAATGCGCCGTCGACAAAGGTGCGCAGCGTCAGCGCCGGCGGGATGGTGAGCCCATTACGCGCGTCCCGCAGCCTCGCGCCGGCGACCGGTGTGTCCACCGTCAGCATCAGCGTGTCGTAACCGGATTCGGCGGCGCGCTGGATCAGGTCCCGGCCGGCGCCGCGGTCGCGCCACACGTAGAGCTGGAACCACCGTCGCGCGTCGGGCGCCGACGCCGCGACGTCCTCGATGGACGTCGTGCCCATCGTGGACAGTGTGTAGGGGATGCGTTCCCGCTCGGCCACCCGGGCCACCGCCCGCTCGCCCTCGTGATTCATCAAGCGGGTGAACCCGGTGGGAGCGAACGCGAAGGGCAGTTCGGAGCGTTTGCCGAGGATATCCGTGCCGGTGTCGACGTCCGCGACGCCTCGCAGGACGTTGGGGCTGAACTCGACGTCGCCGAACGCGTGCCGCGCCCTGCGCAAGCTCTCCTCAAGTTCGGCGGCACCGTCGGTGTAGTCGAACACGGCACGAGGGCTGCGCTTCCTGGCGATCGTTCGCAGGTCGGCGATCGTGTGAGCGCGAGACAGCCTGCGATCGGTGGGATTGAGCACGAACGGTCGCGGCCGCAGGATCTCGGCCAACTCGGCGGGCCGGGGCAGACGGCGTCCAGGCACTTCAATCCTCCTTGCTAGAACCGTCAGGTGTCTTACTCGGAAATGGCGAACATGGAGCCCGGGTTGAAGAGGTTGTCGGGGTCGAGGGCGGTTTTGATCTGCCGGTGCACCCGCATGCCGACGGGGCCGATCTCGCGCGCCAGCCAGTCTTGTTTGATTTTGCCGATGCCGTGTTCGCCGGTGATGGTGCCGCCGAGGG
>WHSS01000240.1 GCA_009379975.1 Actinophytocola sp. | reverse complement strand
GGCGGTGGTGGGTGAGGCGGATCATGACAGCGGAAGTGCGGGGCGAGGCGGGCGCACGGGTGTCGTCGCTGGACACCCTGCGGGCCGCTCTGGTGGCGTGGATCATCGGCGGTCACGCGCTGCTCGGCTACTCCGCCGTCGGGGGCTGGGCCTATGACGAGGTCAACGAGGTGACGTTCGCGCCGGCGGTGGAGTACGGGCTGACCGTGCTGCTCGGCCCGTCGGCGCTGTTCCTGATGGGCACGTTCTTCCTGGTCGCCGGCCTGCTCACGCCGGCATCGCTGGCCAGGAAGGGCCCGGCTCGGTTCGCGCGGGATCGCAGCCGCCGGCTGGGGGTGCCGTTCGTGGCCAGCATGCTGCTGGTGTGGCCGCTGTTTCTGTGGCTGGCCTACCTGGCCGCCGGGCAGGACGTCGGTTACTGGTGGCTGCTGACCGGCCGGGAGCGGACGCTGGATTCGGGTGCGCTCTGGTTCGCCGAAGTGCTGTTGATCTTCTCGCTGGCCTATCTGCTCTGGCGGGTGTTCCGCTCGCGCCGGGAAAGCCGCCCGGCCGCCCGGCCACCCTTGCGTAGCGCCGACCTGCTCTGGTGGGTCGTGGGTATCGCGGTGGCCGGGTTCGTCGTGCGGCTGTTCTTCCCGGCGCGCGACACCCAGATCGGCGACCTGCACCTGTGGCAATGGCCGATCCTGGCCGGGATGTTCGGCCTTGGCATCCGCTACTCGGGCAGCGGGCTGGCCACCGACGTCGGTGACCGGTTGCGGCGGCACAGCGGCGTGATCACGCTGACCACGATCGTCACCCTGCCTGCCATCGCGTTGGCCGTGGGAGTGGACAACGTCGCCGCCGATGCCGGCCGGTTCCTCGGTGGCTGGCGGCCCGAGGTGATGCTGCTGGTGACGGTGGAAGCGGTACTCGTCGTGTTCGGCTCGCTGTGGTTACTGGGCTTCGCGCAGCGCAACTTCACCGGCACCGGCGTGATCCGGGCCGCCGCCGCGCGTGGCTCGTTCGCCGCGTTCGTGCTGCAGGGCCCGGTGTTGCTCATGCTGGCGACCGCCCTCCGCCCGTTCGATGCTCCCGCTGAGGTCAAGGCGCCGCTGGTCGCCGTGCTCGGCATCGTGCTGTGCTTCGGTCTCGGCTGGCTGATCACCCGAGACCGGTCAGCACGAGCACCCGCGGCTCGGTGAAGTCTTCCATCGCCGAGCGCAGGCCTTCGCGGCCGATGCCGGAGTCCTTGACCCCGCCGTAAGGCATCTGATCGGCGCGGTAGCTCGGCACGTCACCGACGACGACGCCACCGACCTGCAGGGCCGATGCGGCGCGGAAGGCCAGTTGGATGTCGTGGGTGAACACGCCCGCCTGCAGCCCGAACCGGGACGCGTTGACGCGGGCGAAGGCCTCGTCGGCCGATTCGACTCCAGCGATGGTCAGGACCGGGCCGAAGATCTCCTCGGTGTTGACCGCCGCCGTCTCGGGTGCTTCTCCGAGCACCGTCGGCGCGACGTAAGCACCGTCGCGTGTGCCACCTGCCAGTACCTTGGCGCCCGCGGCCACCGCATCGTCGACCCAGGACTGCACGCGCTGCGCGGCGGCTTCGTTGATCAGCGGGCCGACACCGGTCGCCGGGTCGGCCGGTGCGCCGACGCCGAGCTTGCCGACGTACGCCACGACCCGTTCCACCAGCTC
Source organism: Actinophytocola sp. (assembly GCA_009379975.1). GTDB lineage: Bacteria > Actinomycetota > Actinomycetes > Mycobacteriales > Pseudonocardiaceae > WHSS01. The sequence continues at coordinate 4,811 of WHSS01000240.1, read as the reverse complement.
GTCGTGGATCTCGCGGTGCGCGTAGACGCGCTGCACCGAGATGCAAGACTGGCCGCCCTGGTAGGTGGCGAAGGTGGCGATGCGCTGCGCGGCGTAGTCCAGGTCGGTCCAATCGGGGCAGACGATCGCGGCCGCGTTGCCGCCGAGTTCGAGCGTGACGTGCTTGCGCGGTACGCGATCCCGGATCGACCAGCCGACCGGGCCGCTGCCGGTGAACGACACGACCGGCAGCCGGGGGTCGTCGACCAGTTCGCTCGCCGCCTCGTTGGGCACCGGCAGGATCGACCAGGAGCCTGCGGGTAGCTCTGTCTCGGCCAGGATCTCGCCGAGCAGCAACGCGGTGAGAGGCGTGGCAGGCGCCGGCTTGAGCACGATAGGCGAGCCCGACGCGATCGCGGGCGCGACCTTGTGCGCGACCAAGTTGAGCGGAAAGTTGAACGGGGTGATGCCCAGTACCGGGCCCCGCGAAACCCGCCGCACGAGCGCGAGTCTGCCGGTACCCGCCGGGTCGGTGTCCAGCCGCTGCAGCTCGCCCGAGAACCGGCGTGCTTCCTCGGCGGCCCACCGGAACGTGGACACCCCGCGCGCCACTTCGGCGCGGGAGAAGACGATCGGCTTGCCGGACTCGGCGGTGATCAGCGCCGCGACTTCCTCGGCGCGCTCGGCCAGTCGCCGGGACACGTGGTCCAGCGCCGCCGCCCTGGCGTGCGCGGGCAGCGTGGCGACCTCGTGGCTCGCGTCGTTGGCACGCCGCACCGCGGTGTCCACATCGGACGGCGCGGCATTGCTCGCGGTACCTGCCAGGGCGCCGTCGTAGGGGCTGCGAACCTCGAAGGTGTCGGCGCTGCTGCCTGGCTGCCCGGCGATCCAATAGGGCGTGACGGTCATGGTGTTCTCCGAAGGCTCGTGCGAAGGGGGCCGAGGGAGCCCAAGGTGGCCTTCGGTGCCATATAGGCGCCCAAGGCCACCTTCGGCTCCGCCACGGCATGCAGCATGCGCCGCGGCCGCCGCGCCGTCAGTGGACGAACCGGCTAATCTTGCGGTTAGAACTAGACACTTTGTCCAGGGGAGGTGGGTCGATGCCGCCCACGCTGGCGAGCTTGCTGGCCGAGCGCTCCCTCGGCTTGCGCGTGCTGTCGGGGGCTTCGGTGCTCGACCGGCCGGTGACCTGGGTCCATGTCAGCGAACTCTCCGACCCGACGCCGTTCCTCGAAGGCGGCGAGCTATTGCTGATGGTCGGAGTGGGTCTCGGTGAAGATGCGGACTGGGGCGGCTTCGTCGGCAGGCTGGCCGCGTGCGGCATCGCCGGGCTGGGGTTCGGGACCGGGCTGGCCCACGATGTCGTGCCACCGGGGCTGGTGCGCGAAGCCGGGCGTGCGGGACTGCCGCTGCTCGAGGTGCCACGCCGGACGCCGTTCATCGCCATCAGCAAGGCGGCGTCGGCCGCCCTTGCCGCGGAGGCCTACTCGGAGGTCACCAGGACCAATGCCGCGCAGCGCGAGCTGACCCGTGCGGCGCTGGGTAAGGCGGGACGGCACGGCGCCGTGAGCGTGCTTCGGCGGCTGGCGAAGCTGCTCGACGCGTGGGTGCTGCTGCTCGATGCCGGGGGAGCGGTGGTGCGTGCCGCGCCAGTGTCCGCCACGGCGAAGGCCTCGCGGCTTTCCGGCGACATCGAGCGGCTGCGGTCCCGGGGCGGCCCGGGCAGCCTGGCGGTCCAGCTCGGCGACGAGTGGGTGTCGGCGCAGCTGCTCGGCGGCCGGCCACCGGCGATTCTCGTGGTGGGCACCCGATTCCGGCTCGACCGCGCCGATCAGCATGTGGTGAACAGTGCGTCCGCCCTGCTGACCCTGGCACTGGCCCGCTCCGCGGAACACGAGGCCGCGCAGCGACGGCTGCGAACCGGCTTGCTGCGCCTGGTCCTCGCCGGGGACGGCGGTGTCGCGGGGGACGCCGCGAACGAGGTGTGGGGCCCGTTCCCGCCGGAGCCGGTCCGAATCCTGTGCGCGTCGGGTGATCGGCACGCCCGTGAGGAGTTCTTCGATCTGCTGGCGGCGGGGTCGGCAGACGGCGGCTGGTTCTTCGCGGAGCATGCCGGCCAGGTGGTCGTGTTCGCGGCGGAGCCCGGCCGGGATCGCGTTGAGCGCCTCGCCGAGCGGGTGACCGGACTGCGGCTTGGCGTCTCCGATCCGGTGCCTTACGCGTCGGCGGCCGATGGCTTCCGCCAGGCAGAGCGCGCCGCGGCCGCCGCCGATCGGCAGGGCGTCCCCGTACTGCGCTTCGGCGAGCTCGCCGGGCGTGGGCTGCTCGGTCTGCTGGATCGCGCCGATGCCGAGACCTTCGCGCGGTCCCGGCTCGCCCCGTTGATCGAACACGACGAGACCGGCCGCGGCGAGTTGGTGCACTCGCTGCACGAATGGCTTCGGCGCCATGGCCAGTTCGACCCTGCGGCCGCACGGCTCGGCGTGCACCGGCACACCTTGCGTAACCGCATCGCCAAGGCGGAACAACTCCTCGGCGTGAGCCTCGACGATCCCGGTGTCCGCGCCGAACTCTGGCTTGCCCTGCAGGCGAGTCGATCATGATGGCCGTGTTACGTGCGCCAACCTTGCAGGAGGTCCGCGGCATCGAAGCCGGCATCGAGCCCTGAACATGACACGCCTGCTCGGCTCAGCGCGATCAAGGGGATGGGCTGATCGCTGATGGCTGCTCGGTGATGCTGGAGGACCGCCAGGTCGTGCTGGTCGAAGGGTGCGTTCTCCAGCCACTTGATCGAGCCGAGGAAGCGGATCTCCCGGGCTATCGGTTCCCGGTCGGCGCCGACGACGTCGATTTCGGGATTGTTGGTCCTGGTCCAGTAGGCGCCGATCGCGGGTGCGTCCGGAATGTCGTCATGGGGCAGGAGCCGGGCCAGCGATTCTCGCAAGAGCGGTTCTATGGCGCGTCCCCGCCACGCGGGCCAGCCGGTCTGGATGCGCTGCAGCGCGACATCGGACCGACGGCGCTCGATCAACGCTCTGTTGGGTTCGATGAAGGAGAGCCAGAATCGTAGGTAGGGGTCGGTGATGCGGTAGCGGCGCTCCTTGGAGGGCCGGGTCGCGAGGGGGGTTTCCGCGGCCACGATCCGTTTGCGGGTCAGGGTTTCGAGCGACCGCGCCAGGGAGGTGTGCGCAATTCCTCCTGCTGCCCTCGCGATGTTGGTGAACGTCCGTTCGCCGCTGCCGATCGCGCTGAGAACTTGGTAGGCCTGGGTAGCTGACGGAAACTCGGCGGCCATGGTCCGCTCGGCCGAGACCATCAATGCTGACAACGGATTGGCGACCGCGGTGTCCAGAAACTCCCACACCGAACGACTTCGACCCCATTCGGCGCAGATCAGCGGGAGGCCACCGGTGAGAAGTGCGGCATCGAACGCCTCAGCCGGCTCAAGGCTGAGCATGTCCCCGATCGCCGCGGGCGTAAGCGGACCGATGACCATCTCACGGCCACGCTGGTGGAACGGACGGTCGTAGGCGTTGAGCGCTTCCATCATGGCAAGGTCGGAGCCGATGAGAATGAGCAGGACGGGCTTACGGCTCAGTTCGCGGTCCCATGTGCGTTGCAGGATTCCCTCGAATGCCGGCACCTGGTCGATGAGATACGGCACCTCGTCGAGTACCACTACGGTCGGCCTCTCCTCGGGTAGCGCTGCGGCCACCGTTCGCAAGGCACCGCTCCAGTCGGCCGGCGTAACCCCGGCGGCGAGTTCGGCGCCTGCCCAGGTGGATTCGGCCACGGTCTGCCAGAACGAGGCGAGCTCTTCTTCGCCGGAGCGACGTTCCGCGGTGAAGAAGATCGAAGGCACCGCGGATTGCAGTAGGAACTCCTCCACCAGGCTTGACTTGCCAATCCGGCGCCTGCCGCGCATCTGGATGCACTGCCCCGGGGCGCGACCACCCGTCGATGCTCGAACTTGATCGAGCATCTGGCGCAGGTCAGCAAGCTCCCGCTCCCGTCCGACGAAGTCGAGCACCGGCCCGCCTCTCTCTCGTTGTCGAATGATACTACCATCAAAGATACTAACATCGACAGTAGTATCGTTGCCTGGCGGTCGCCGCCTCGTGATCAACGCGTACGCGGCAATGATAATCGCCATGAAACTGGATCATATTGCAATGAATCATTGAAATTTCAAGCTACTACGCAATGTTTCGTGGTTACAACGGCCGATCGGTGGCGATACCGTCTGTTGAGACGATCCGGTGTGAGCGGGATCATGAGTCGACATACGAAAGGTGCCACGAGTGCGCATCGCCATCCACCAGGGGCCCGCGACCGCGGCAGGTGCCGCCGCGCTGGCGGTGCCTGCCGCGCGTGCGGCGGCTGCCGGTGCGCACGTGCTCGTCTGTCCGGAGATGATCACCACCGGCTACCACATCGGCGCCGAGATCCCGAAGGTCGCCGAAGCGGCCGGTGGACCGACGGCCGCTGTCGTCGCCGGCATCGCACGGGAACACCGGATCGCGATCGTGTATGGCTACCCCGAGCGGGACGGCGAGGCGGTGTTCAACTCGGTCCAGCTCGTCGGCGGCGACGGCGCCCGGCTGGCGAACTACCGCAAGACGCACTTGTTCGGTGAGCTCGACCGGACCTGGTTCACCCCGGGCCACCAGGCCGTGGTGCAGGCGGAACTGCACGGCATGCGGATCGGCCTGCTGCTCTGCTACGACGTCGAGTTCCCGGAGATCGTCCGGGCGCACGCGCTGGCAGGCACCGAGCTTCTGCTGGTGCCCACGGCCTTGATGTCGCCCTACGAAATCGTCGCCGACACCGTC
>WHSS01000124.1 GCA_009379975.1 Actinophytocola sp. | reverse complement strand
GGGTGAGTAGGCGCGGCGGTCGAGGCGGACGGTGACGGCGTCGCTGGTGGTGATGATGTGGCCGGGGGTTTCGAGGAAGTGGCGTTGCAGGACGTCGGGGGTGACGGTTGCGTAGCTGGGCAGCCGCGCGCGCAGCGCGGCGATGAGGGCTTGGGCGAGGACACAGAGCATGATGTCGAGGTCGACGTTGAGGTTGACGGTGGAGGATAGCGCGTCGGCGTGGAAGGCGTGGATGATCTCGGCGAGGCGTTGCTCGATGGTCATCCGCCGGGCGTAGTGCTCGATCAGCGCCTTGGTGGACAGGTCCTCGTCGTTGGTGATGATGACGGTGGGCGCGTCGCGGCCGAGGCCGGTGACGATGAGTTGGCGCACAGTGCCGGGATAGTGGGTCAGCTTCACGCTGCGGGCTTCGTGCACCTTGGGTCGGTTGTAGTGGCCGGACCGGTCCAGCGTGATGGTCTTGAAATCCTTGCTGGTCAGCGCGTTGATCTGTTTGACCAGGGCGGGTGAGCGCATCCGCAGGGTGAGGAACTTGACGCCGCGGGCGTCGAGTTCGCCGAGCACCGGCTGGGTGGTGACTTTCTGGTCCATGATCAGCATGCGGGGGTCTGAGCCGGAGACCTGTTTCCAGTGGTCGCAGAACGTGATCACCTCGCGGGCCTGGCTGGCTTTGGCGACATCGGCGTTGGCGTAGACGAGGTTGTGGGTGCCGGTGTCCTGGGCGAAGAAGGTCAACACCGAGCGGGCGCGTTGGGAGCGGGTGGGCACGTAGTGCTTCTCCAGCACTGGGTCGTGGCCCCAGTGCATGACGGCGTGGAAGTCCAGGTCGAAGATCGCCTCCTCGCCGGTCGCCAAGCCCCCTTTGATCATCTTGGTGTCCAGTGCTGCCAGGAAACCGCGCTGGTGCTCGTGGCTGGTGCGGTAGGAGTAGTCGGTGAGCGCGGACTTCTTCGGCAGGGTGGCCAGCCCGGCGAACAGGGACGCGGCCGGGTCGGACAGCAGCAGGTCGTCGACGTGGGAGGCCCGCCGGGTGCGGGTCAGCTTCAACGCCAGCAGCGACAACAACCACGAGGTGGAGGGCACCACCCGGGTGCCGGGGTAGCTGGCTTGTTTGACCAGGCCGGGCAGGTCGAGGTCGATCAGGTCGGGCAGCAGCAGCAACAGTCCGGCCTTGCCGGTCTCCACCGTGGCTGGCCAGGCCGCGAAGTCCAGCTTCGCGGTGCGGGGCAGTCGGGTGTCGCGCCCGGGGGTGGCCGGCGAGGTGGACGCCACCGGCTCGGGGTGGCGTAGCAGCCGCCCGAACCCTTCCTCGGTGAGGATCTCGCCCACGCTGGTGCGGTTCAGCGGCCTGCCCTCCGCTCCCAGTTGGGCGGAGATCTCGTAGGTGGACAGCCCTTGTCGGCGCAGCTCGATCACCCGGCCCCGGGCCCGGTCTTTGCCCGGCGCCACACCCGGCGGCGGGCCGGGCTTGCGCGGCGGCGCGAACAGCTCCAGCTTGCCGGCCCGGTACTCGCGCACCAGGTTCACCGCCGCCCAGCGCGTGTAGCCGAACCGCTCGGCGACCTGCGCATAGGTCAGCCCGTCGACGAAAAACGCCCGCAGCGCCTCATAGCGGCGATGGTTCACCTGATCCAGTGCGGTGAACCACTCCCCACCCTCGCGTTGCGGTGATCCGGCTGCCATAGCGCAGTTCTATCACGTGCTAACCCGGCTCTCATGCATCCCGTTCACGACCGACGTCCGACACGGCCGAATCGTTTTCCCAGCTCAGCGCCGCATTGGAATGATCGAAGACGCGATGGTTGTGACACGATAACGAATGTCATGCGTGTGATTCACCAACTAGATCACACAACACCGGCAGTGGAAAAGTCGCATCCCAGCCGAGCATTACCGCAGGTCAGCACCCAGGACACCCGCCACGCGGTGCGCACCGCCGTCACCGAGATTGCGGCGAACCAACTTCGCGGAAATCCGCGCTAACGTTCACGAAGAAAGTGCTCCTTGCTCTGGATCAGATACGGACTTCGACACCCCGTATCGTCCCAGCTCAGGAGCACTTTCTGCGTTCAGCCACGCCGACCCTCAACCGGCCCGCGTGAAAAGCCAGGGCTTACCGCCACTCCGATGCCCGTCCGCAAGATACCGATGAGTAACCAACTCATCCGGTGGCTTCCCCGATAGGCCCGCGGCGGGTTAACCTGCTGTGAACCCGGTCACTCGTAGTGGGAAGGTGTTCGATGCGGATCGCCGATGTATTGCGCACGAAGGGCAGTGAGGTCGCCAAGATCGCTCCGACGGCGAGCGTGTCCGAGCTCCTCGCCGGGCTCGCAGAGCACAACGTGGGCGCGATGGTCGTAGTAGACCAGGACGCCTTGATCGGCATCGTGTCGGAGCGTGATGTGGTGCGGCGGCTGTACGAAGGAGGCGACGCCGTGCTGGGCGCACCGGTATCCGAGATCATGACGACCACCGTCGCGACGTGCTCGCCGGACGAGACCGTCGACCACCTCACGGTGCTGATGACCGAGCGCCGCATCCGGCACGTTCCCGTGCTCAGCGACGGGCAACTGTGCGGCATCGTCAGCATCGGCGACGTCGTGAAGAGCAGAATGGACGAGCTCGAGCACGTACAGGAACAGTTGCAGGCCTACATCGTGCAGGGCTGAATCGGCAGGTCAGGAGGCCATCCGAGCTATCCACACCCCCTCCGGCCGTCCACAGATTTCGCTTGCTCCGCATCATGCGCCCGGTGGCGGAGCAAGGTCGGGGCATGGCTAGCAAAAAGCAAAGCACCAGAATCCGAATCACCCTCAAACGGCCCGAGGACGTCCTGGCCGCGATCCCGTACATCGTGGGATTCCGTCCGTCGGACTCGGTCGTTCTGCTCACCAACGTGGAGCGCGGCAAGGAGGTCGGCAGGCGGCTCCGCGGAGACCTGCCGCCCGAGCACGCGATCGAGGAGGTGGCGCACCACATAGCCGAGACGATCACCCAGGACGAGCCGACCTCGGCGCTCATCGTGATCGTCGGCGGCGGCGATATCACCGAAGGCGCCGACGGCAGCGATGGCACTGTGCTGCCCTACGCGGAGTTCGTGCGCATATTGCGGGATGAGTTGGACGCGCGGGGCGTCGATCAACCTGCGGCGTACTGGGTGCCCGAGATCGCGGCAGGCGTGCGATATCGGTGTTATGACCACGAAGACTGCACCGGTGAGCTGCCTGATCCGATGAGTAGCGAGGTGGCCGCCCAATGCGTCAGCCACGGCTACGTGACCTACGAGAGCAGGAAGGAGCTCGAGCGGCTGCTCAAGCCCGACAGTGAGGTGTTGCTCCGGGAGCGCGCGGATCTGATCGACGCCAAGCAGCGGGAGCTCGCGTGCGGCTTTCCCGCGCCCTTCTCGGCCGAGCGGGGCGTCACGGCGCTGCAGGACGCATTGAAGACCGCCAGGTCCGGCGTGCTCGCGCTTGGCGACGATCAGCTGGCCGAGTTGGCGATCGCGCTGACCGACCCGCGGGTGCGGGATGCCTGCCTCGCGACGGCCTTACCGCCGGATGCGGAGCTGGCGACGACCGCGATGCGGCTGTGGCAGGCACTCACCAGGGCCTTGCCCGCCCCGGAGAGTGCCCAAGCGGCCTGCCTGGCGGGGTACGCCGCCTACGTGGCGGGGCAGGGGCCGCTGGCAGGCATCGCCCTCCGCGCCGCGCTCGAAGCCGACTCGACGCACGTGCTGGCAGGCCTGCTGTTGCGCGCACTCGAGCACGGTATCCACCCGGACGAGTTACACCGGCTCGCCGACCACGACGAGGTGGGCTTATGCGCGAAGGCGCGCGTGGCCGCCTAGCTCGGTGCTGGTGTCGTGCGCCGGAAGTTCGCAGCATAGGTTTTTCGCACCCGTGGGCCGAGCCGAATGTGGTGTTCGGTACCTATGCGGTACTCAACGCCACATTGGGCTCGCCACGATCTCAGCGCGCTAGACGCAGGACGCTCGCCGCTACTGCTGAATCCGGCGCTGCACGAAGGACCATGCGTCGGCGACGATCTCGTTGAGGCCGGTGCGCCTCGGCTGCCAGCCGAGCATTTCCCGCGCGCGGTCACTGGCGGCCACCAGTACCGCGGGGTCACCGTCGCGCCGTTGCGCGACGACCGCGGGAATCGGATGACCGGTGACCTCCCGGCAGGAGTCGATCACCTGCCGGACCGAGAAGCCGGTGCCGTTGCCGAGGTTGTAGATCTCGTGTTCCCCCGCGGTCGCGCCGGTGAGTGCGAGCTCATGCGCGTCGGCGAGGTCGACGACGTGGATGTAGTCACGCACCGCGGTGCCGTCGCCGGTGGGGTAGTCGTCGCCGTAGATCTGCACCCGATGGCGCTCGCCCGAGGCGACCTGCAGCACGATCGGGATCAGGTGCGTCTCGGTGGTGTGCCGTTCGCCGAAGCCGCCGTAGGCACCCGCGACGTTGAAGTAGCGCAGGCTCACGGCCGCCAAGCCGTGCGCGCGGGCGTAGCTGGTGATGGCCTGGTCGATGGCCAGCTTGGTGGCGCCGTAGGTATTGGTGGGTTCGGCGGGCGTCGACTCCGCGATCGGTGTCACGGCGGGCTCGCCGTAGGTCGCGGCCGTCGACGAGAAGACCAGCCTCGGCGTGCCGTGTTCGCGCATCGCGTCGAGCAAGCGCAGCGAGGTCGCCACGTTGCCGTGCCAGTACTTGCTCGGATCTTGCATCGACTCGCCCACCAGCGACTTCGCGGCGAAGTGCACGACGCCGTCGAAGCCTTCGGCGAGCAGGCTGCCGCCAACCTCGGCCGCGTCGCCCGCCACGAAACGCGCGCCGTCGGGCACGGCGTCGGCGTGGCCGGTCGACAGGTCGTCGACGACGGTGACCTCATGGCCGGCTTCCAGCAGGCGGGCGGTGCAGACACTGCCGATGTAGCCGGCACCTCCGGTCACCATGAGCTTCAGGGGCGAGCTCGGGGTGTCACTCATGGTCACTGGCGATCCTCTCCGTGTCACGAATCCTTTCCGGCGCCGGCCGACGGTACCGCGTCGAGGAATCGCGGCGCGCGCAAGCCCTGCCGTGCGAACGCCGTGCTCACCTCGCCAGCCACCCGGGCCCGATCGCCGGCGTGGATCAGCGCGATCGCCGAGCCACCGAACCCGCCGCCGGTCATGCGAGCCCCGAGCGCGCCCGCGGACCGCGCCTCGCTGACGGCGAGGTCCAGTTCGGGGCAGGAAACGCGGTAGTCGTCACGCAGGCTCTCGTGCGACGCGTCGAGCAGCGGCCCGATGTCGGCCAGCCGCCCCGAACGGAGCCGCGCGGCGACGTCGAGCACCCGGGTGTTCTCGGTGACGACATGCCGCACCGGGCCGGCGAGCTCGGCGGGCAGCCGGCTCAGTGCGCCGTCGAGCCCCTCCTGACTGAGTTCCCGCAACGCGGGCAGGCCGAGCAGCCGGGCCGCGCGCTGCGACGCCGCCCGACGCTGCGCGTACTCCGAGCTGGCCAGGGAGTGGTTGACGCGGGTGTCGATGATCAGCACGCGCAGCCCGGCGGCGGTGGCATCGAACGGGATCTGCTCGGTGTTCCCGGTCCTGACGTCGAGGAACATCGCGTGGTCGGCGATGCAGCACAGCGCGGCCAGCTGATCCAGCATGCCGCAGGGCACCCCGACGAACTCGTTCTCCGCGCGCTGGGCGACAGCGGCGAGATCGCGGCGGTCGATATCCCCGGCGTCTCGGGTGCCGGTCATCTCGTGCAGTGCCAGCGCGACGGCACATTCGAGAGCGGCGGAGGAGGACAGGCCTGCCCCGGAGGGCAGGTCGGAGGCCAGCATGAGGTCTGCGCCCCGACAACCATCCCGCTCGCGCAGCGCCCACACCACGCCGGCGACGTAGGCGGGCCAGCCGGTGACCGAGCCCGGCCGCAGGTCGTCGATGCGCCACGGCTCGGCGTACTGGATGACGCCGCCCCAGCCCGCCGACGCCACCGATATCACCCGATCGGGGCGCGGTGCGGCGGCGACGGCGATGCGCAACGGGAGCGCGAACGGCAACACGAGACCGTCGTTGTAGTCGGTGTGTTCTCCGATGAGATTGACCCTGCCTGGCGCGGACCACACACCGGCCGGCTCGTGGCCCCATGCCTGGTGAAAATGCCGTGCGGCGCGGCTTCCCGGCGGGTCCGGCACGTCTGCGGTGATCTGCGCTCCCGTGGCCTATGCCGGGACGGCGAGCACCGCGTGCAGCACCGACTGCGCGACCTTCAGTGCCGCACCTTCGCCGCTGATCTCGATGGCCGCCTGCGCGCCCCGTGACGTGCCGACCTGCACCGTTCCGCCGGGAATGAGGCCGACCGTCCGAAGGCCCGCCATGAGCTCTTCGTCGATCTGCACGTGCTCGGCGATACGCCGGATCTCCGCCGAGCCGCCGCCGGTACGGGCGAACTCGTCGAGTCGCACCAGTTCGGGCTCCGCGGGCGGGGCGGGTTCCCCTTCGCCGAGCTTGTCCAGCCCGGGGATCGGGTTGCCGTACGGCGAAGTGGTGGGGTGATCGAGCAGCTTGACCAGCTTGCGCTCGACGGCCTCGCTCATCACGTGCTCCCAGCGGCAGGCCTCGGCGTGCACGTGCTCCCATTCGAGCCCGATGACGTCGACGAGCAACCGCTCAGCGAGCCGGTGCTTGCGCATGACCGCGATGGCGAGCTCTCGCCCGTGATCGGTCAGCTGGAGGTGGCGGTCGCCCGCGACGATGACGAGGTTGTCCCGCTCCATGCGGGCAACCGTCTGGCTCACCGTCGGCCCGCTCTGCTGGAGCCGCTCGGCGATGCGCGCGCGCAACGGCACGACGCCCTCTTCTTCGAGCTCGAAGATGGTACGCAAGTACATCTCCGTGGTATCGATCAGCTCATTCACGGGCAATACCTTTCGTCAAAGCTCCATGTTACTAGTCGACCCGAAAGTAGCCCGACTAATACAGCCTTCAGACCTGTAAGTTCGGCTAGTTTCGGGTCGGGCTGGTAACCATCGGCGCTGTAGTCGTAGTTAGCGAGGACTGTCGCACCTGATTCCCTGGTGGGTCGCGAGGCTCGAGACCCATCGTGGCTCGCCCTGCCCATGCGGAAGGATCGGATTATGCATCCCCTGGTGAGCACCGAAGAACTCGCATCGCTGTGCGCGGGTGAAGAGCCCGTTGTCGTCGTGGATACCCGCTGGCGGCTGCAGGGACCGCCGGGCAGCGAGTCGTATGCCGAGGCGCACCTTCCCGGTGCCGTCTTCCTCGATGTGGACGCCGACCTGGCGGGCGAGCCGGGCGACGGCGGACGGCATCCCCTGCCAGATGCCGCGGCGTTACAGGAGCGGTTGCGGGCGGCAGGAGTGCGCACCGGTGTGCCGGTCGTGGCCTACGACGACGGCGACGGGTCGATCGCCGCCCGGCTGTGGTGGCTGCTGCGCTGGGCGGGGCACGAGCAGGTGGCGGTGCTCGACGGCGGCTATGCCGCGTGGACCGCCGAAGGCAGGCCGGTCACCGCTGAGATCCCGCGATCGGAGCCGGGGGACATCCAGGTGCGGCCCGGGCAGTTGCGGGTACTGGATGCGACGGAGGCGGCGCGCACCGCCCGAGAAGGCGTCCTCCTGGATGCGCGAGCACATCCCCGCTACACCGGCGAGGTCGAGCCGGTCGATCCCCGGGCCGGGCACATTCCGGGCGCCATCAACGCGCCGTTCACCGAACACATCGGGGCGGACGGGCGTTGGCTGCCCCCGGAGGTGCTGGCGCGGCGGTTCGCCGAGCTGGGCGTCACCGCCGGGCGGCCGACCGGCGCGTACTGCGGTTCGGGCGTCACTGCCACATCGGTCGTGCTCGCGCTCGAGGTCGCAGGGGTGGCCGCCGCGCCTGCGCTCTACGCGGGTTCCTGGTCGCACTGGAGCCGGGACCCGGACCGGCCCGCGGCGACCGGCGGGCAGCCCGGCTGAACCTTGAGCTGGATCTGGCCGTGGTCGTTATGGTGGGACGGTGCCTACCGACGACAATGCCGCAGTAGTCTGGACCTCCGCGCTGCTCGACTACGACCTCGGAGGCGAGCATCCGCTGCATCCGGTCCGGCTGGACCTCACGATCCGGCTCGCGAGCGAGCTCGGCGTGCTCGACGGCGTTCCGCTGCTGGTGCCCGTGCAGGCCTCGGACGATGAGCTGACACGCGCGCACAGCAAGGAGTACCTCGCGGCCGTTAAGCAGGCACCGGTTTCCGGGCCCGACGTCAGGTATGGGCTCGGCACCGAGGACAACCCGGTGTTCGACAACATGCATGCGTCGTCGGCGCTCGTGGTGGGCTCCACCCTGCTGGGCGCGCAGCAGATCGCGGAAGGCCACACCGATCGTGCGGTTAACATCGCGGGCGGTCTGCACCACGCGATGCGGGAGAGCGCATCCGGATTCTGCGTATACAACGACTGCTCCGTCGGCATCTCGTGGCTGCTCGACAACGGCTACGACCGGGTGGCCTACATCGACACCGACGTGCATCACGGCGACGGTGTGCAGGCCGCGTTCTATGACGACCCGCGCGTGTTGACGATCTCGCTGCATCAGCATCCGATGACGTTGTGGCCCGGCACCGGCTTCGCCGGCGAGTCGGGCGGTGCGGGAGCCGAAGGCCGTGCGGTCAACATCCCGCTGCCGCCGATGACCTCCGACGCCGGCTGGCTGCGCGCGTTCGACGCCGTGGTGCCCTCGCTGCTCGGCCAGTTCCGGCCGCAGATCCTGCTCACCCAGTGCGGCGTCGATTCCCACCGGGAAGACCCGCTCGCCGATCTGGCGCTCACCGTCGACGGGCATCGCGCCATCTACCGGCGGCTCAGGCACCTGGCCGTCGAACACGCGGGCGGCAAATGGCTGGCCGTCGGCGGTGGTGGCTATCAGCTGGTCAGGGTGGTGCCGCGCTCGTGGACGCACCTGCTGGCCACCGCACTCGACCGGGATTTGGCGCCGGAAACCCCCGTGCCGCAAGGCTGGCTGACGTCGGTGCGCGCCGCGGCGCCGCGGATCGAGGTGCCGACGTCGATGACCGACGGCGGCGCTCCGGATCCGCAGCCGTGGGGCGGCGACAGCGAGCACCGGGTCGACGAGAGCATCCTGAAGACGCGGCGGGCCGTGTTCCCTTCGTACGGCCTCGACCCGGACGACCCGAGGGACTGACCATGACTGCGGCGTCCAAACCCGCTGGGCCGGCCGACGGTGGCGGCCCGCGCGATCCCTTCGACTACCCGCGCCGGTGGGAGGCCGACGTCGTGCTCACCGACGGTGGCACGGTGCACCTGCGCCCCATAGTGCCTACCGACTCGGACGCCATCGTCGCGCTGCACGGCAGGCTTTCCGACCAGACGCGGTACCTGCGCTACTTCGGGGCTTACCCGAGGATTCCGCCGAAGGACCTGGAACGGTTCTCCGTCGTCGACCACTACAACCGGGTCGCCTTCGCCGCGGTGCTCGGCTCCGAGATCCTGGCCGTTGGCCGCTACGAGCGGATCGACGGCGGCCCGAACGCCGAGGTCGCCTTCGTCGTCGACGATGCCCATCAAGGCAGGGGAGTGGGCTCGATCCTGCTCGAACACCTCGCGGCGGCGGCCGCCGAGTGCGGCATCGTACGGTTCGAGGCGGAGGTACTGGCCGAGAACCGTGGCATGGTGCGGGTCTTCCAAGACGCCGGTTACCAGGTCAGCAAGGAACTCGACCAGAGCGCGCTTCACCTCGAGTTCGACATCGACCCGACCGAGGAGTCGCTCGCGGTCGCGCGTGCCAGGGAGCAGGCGGCGGAGGGCCGCAGCGTCCACAACCTGCTGCACCCGCGCGGAGTCGCGGTGATCGGCGCCTCGACCGACCCGGCCAAGATCGGGTACGCGGTGCTGTCGAACGTGCTGGCCGCGGACTTCGCGGGCACGGTGTACCCGGTCAACCCGGCTCACGAGTCGGTGCGCGGTGTCCGGGCTTACCCGTCCGTCGTGGACATCCCGGGAGAGGTCGACCTCGCGGTGGTCGCGGTGCCCGCCGACCGCGTCGAGAGCGTGCTCGACGGCGCGCTCGAGAAGGGCGTGAAGACACTGGTCATCGTGTCGTCCGGCTTCGCCGAGGTCGGTCCGCACGGGCTGCACGCCGAGCTCAGCCTGGTGGGCGAGGCCCGGGCGCACGGCATGCGGGTGGTGGGCCCGAACGCGCTCGGGGTGCTCAACACCGACAGCCGGGTACGGTTCAACGGCACCCTCGCCCCGAAGCTGCCGTCGCGGGGCAACACCGGGTTCTTCTGCCAATCGGGTGCGCTCGGCATCGCGATCCTCGCCGACGCCGACAAGCGCGGGCTCGGCCTGTCGACGTTCGTCTCGGCGGGCAACCGCGCCGATGTTTCGGGCAACGATCTGCTGCAGTACTGGGAGACCGACCCGAACACCGATGTCGTGCTGCTTTATCTCGAATCCTTCGGAAACCCGCGCAAGTTCGCCCGGCTGGCGCGCAGGCTGGCACGCAGCAAGCCGATCGTCGCGGTGCGCTCGGGTCGGCATACTGTCAGCCGTGAGCTGGCCGCGACCTCGGCGAATGTCGACGAGTCGAGCGTGAAGGCGCTCTTCGAACAGGCGGGGGTCATCCGGGTCGACTCGCTGGCCGAACTGTTCGACACCGCGCTCGTGCTGGCGAACCAGCCGCTGCCGGAAGGCCCGAGCGTCGGGATCGTCGGGAACTCGTCGGCGATCGGCGCGCTCGCCGCCGACACCGCCATGGCGTACGGCCTGACGCTGGCCTTCGACCCGATCGACGTCGGAGCCCAGGCCGGGCCCGAAGAGTTCGCCGCCGCGGTGCGCGACACCTTGCATAACCCGGACGTGGACGCACTCGTCGTCGTGTTCGTGCCGCCGCTGGCGGTCGCCGGAACCACCTTCGCCCGTGCGGTGCGTGAGGCGGCCGAGGAGGCGGCGCGGCATTTCGCTAAGCCGATCGTGTCGACGTTCCTCGCGGTCGAAGGCGTGCCGGAGGAGCTCGCGGTGACCGGGCCCGACGGTGAGCCGACGCGCGGTTCCATACCGTCCTACCCGAGCCCGGAGCGTGCGGTGACGGCTCTGGCCAGGGTGATCCGTTACGCCGCATGGCGGCAACGCCCGGCGGGCACCATCGTCCGCCCGCGCGACCTGCACCCGCAGCACGCGGCGCAGATCGTGCACGCCGCGCTGGCCGGATCGTCAGCGGGCAACGACGCGGAAACCCATTGGTTGAGCGACGCCGACTCCGCCGAACTCCTCGGCTGTTACGGCATCGGCATCGTCGAGTTCGAGCGGGCCGCGTCGGTGGAAGAAGCGGTCGCGGCGGCGGAGAGGCTGGGGTACCCGGTCGCGGTGAAGTCGGTCGACGAGCGGCTGAGCAGGCGGCCGGACCTTTCGGGCACGCGGCTCGACGTGAACGGCGCGTACGCGGTGCGCACCGCGTACGAGGACTTGCGAGAACTGTCCGGGATGGTCGGCGTCTATGTGCAGCGTATGGGGCCGCGGGGTAGTTCCTGCGCGATCGGGCTGCAGGACGACCCGTCGTTCGGCAGTCTGGTTTCCTTCGGACTGTCCGGTGCGTTGGGCGACTTGCTCGGGGATCGCGCCTATCGCGCGGTGCCGCTGACCGACACCGATGCCGCGGATCTGGTGAGAGAGCCGCGGATGGCGCCGCTGCTCGCCGGTTACACCGGGGATGAGCCTGCCGATCTCGGTGCGGTATCGGACCTGGTGCTGCGGGTGGCCGCGCTGGCGGAAGACGTCCCCGAGATCCGTTCACTCGAACTCGACCCGGTGATCGCGACCCCGGACGGCGCGACGGTGATCGGGGCGAGGATCCGGCTTGGCGAGCCGCCCGCACGGCCCGACACGGGCCCGCGGCGCCTGCGCTCCATCAACGAACAGGAGCGCTGAAAGACGCCTTCAGTGCACTGGGTGGAGCGAGTGGGCCTTTCAGTCCGTCCAACGCGGCTGGGCTAAACGGTCAGCTCCGCATGGGTTTCCCTGATCGCCTCGGTCAGGATCCGCAGCCCCTCCTCGGTCTCGCTCTCGGTCAACGTCATCGGGGGAGCGAGGCGGATGACATTGCCGTACAGCCCGCCCTTGCCGACCAGGAGTCCGGCGGCGCGGGTCTTCTCCAGCACGGACGTGGTGGCGCGCTGCGACGGAGACCTGCCGCCCGGCTCGACGAACTCGATGCCGATCATCAGGCCCTTGCCGCGGACGTCGCCGAGCGTGTCGCAATCCTGCTGTACCTCACGCAGGCCGTCGAGGAGCCGGGCGCCACGCGTGGCGGCATTGGACTGCAGGTCGTGATCGAGCAGGTAATCGAGGGTGGCGCCGGCCGCCGCCGTGGACAGCGGGTTGCCGCCGAAGGTGGAGATGGAGTTCGCGGTCAGGCAGTCCATCAGATCGCCCCGTGCCACCACGCCGCCGATCGAGACACCGTTACCGAGGCCTTTGGCGAAGGTCATCGCGTCGGGTGTCACGCCGTGCGCCTGGATACCCCAGAAGTGCTCGCCGGTGCGGCCCCAGCCGGTCTGCACCTCATCGGAGATCAACAGGACGCGGTGCTCGTCGAGGACCTTCTTCATCGCGCCGAACAGCCCGTCCGGGGGTGTGGCGAAGCCGCCGACACCCTGGATGGGTTCGACCATCATGCAGGCCACGTCGCCGGACGTGCTGGTTTCGATGATGTCGACGAGGTCGGCAACGCAGGCGTCGATGTAGTCGGCGTCGGAGAGTTCGCGGAAGGGACTGCGGTAGCGGTAGCCACCGTGCACGTAGCTCACCTTCACCGGGCTCAGGCTGGACGCCGACCAGCTCCGGTTGCCGGTGACGCCGATGGTCGCGAATCCCCGCCCGTGGTAGGAGTTGCGCAGCGCCAGCACCTGGTTGGACCGGCGGTACTGGGTGGCGAGCAGCAGCGCGGCCTCATTGGCTTCGGTGCCGGAGGGCGTGAGGAAGACCTTGGCGTCCTCGATGCCGGAGAGCTTGGCGATCCGCTCGGCCAGCTCAACCTGCTTGCGGATCAGATACAGCGTGGAGGTGTGTACGACACCGGTGTCGAGCTGGCGGCGCATCGCGTCGGAGATCTCGGCGATGTCGTAGCCGATCGCATTGGTGAGAATGCCCGCGAAGAAGTCGAGATAGCTGTGGCCCGAGGCATCTCTCACCCGGCGGCCGGAGCCCGAGACGATCTCGATGGGCTCGGCGTAGTTGAGCGCGACCCAGTTCGGCATCACCTGCCGGTGCCGGGCCAGCAACTCACCCTTCTGCGGCTGGGAACCGGTGCCGGGTGCCGTCATGGGATCTCCTCTGTGGGTTGCCACTCCCCGCGAATCCGCGAAGAACTACCTCCCAGTGAAGTCGTTCGGAGGTCCCGCTTGAAGGGTCACGATGTCGGCATCTGCGCAAATTCGCTGACAATCTGTCAGCGATCGGCGGCTGGTCAGAAGGGTGGGTCGGCGTTGCCCGGTTCGGGTTTGCGTGGTGGTGGCGGTTGGGGTTCGATGATGGGGTTTCGGTGGCGGGTGTAGGTGCGT
>WHSS01000059.1 GCA_009379975.1 Actinophytocola sp. | reverse complement strand
GACGCCGCTGGAGTAGTTCTCCAGCCCCGCGAAGACGTCCTCGAGTTTGTCCCTTGTCAGATCCGGCCCTGCCTCCGCGGAGTAGATGAACAACCCCGCCGTGATCACCAGCCCGGCGAAGGTCAGGATGTCGTTCGGCTCATTGGGCATGATCTGCTGCTTGGTGTCCCAGAGCCGTTTGGCGCCCTTGTCCTTCGGCGTGAACGGCACGCCACTGCTGTTGGTGATCATCCTCTCGCAGTTCTCACCGCAGACGTCGGCCTGGAACTTCAGCCAGCAGTTGGAACAGGCCCACGACACGCCGGAGTCCTTCGGTCGCCAGCCCAGCTGACCGGCGGCGACACCGGCGTAGGTCGCGTTCAGCGCGTCGAGCACGATCACCGCGTCGGGGTTGGCATTGCGCATCGCCATGACCTCGGAACGGCGACCGTTGACCGCTGTCTGGGCGCGCGCCTGGACCTCCTCGACGACTTCGCCGCCCAGGTTCTTCACGACACTGCGCACCGCTTCGGCCTGCTGCTCATAGGTCGGGTCGTAGAGCATCGCGACGCGCTTCTTGCCCCGCTTCTTCATCATGTAGCCGGTCAGCAGGCCCGCGGTGGTCTGCCGGTCGGTGCCGAGCGCCCAGGTATGCGCGGCCAGTTCCGGCTGCGGCAGCGACTCGGGGTAGCAGTGGAAGCTCGTCACGCCGTTGCGTTCGGCATAGCCGTGAGCGGGTCCCATCAGCGAGGACTGCAGATAGCAGTCGCGAATCAGGAACGCCTTCTCCACATTGATCAGGCGGCGCATCGCCTGCAGCGCGTCGTCTTCCGAGTCCGAAGAGATCGAGGCGATCTTGAGATCGACCTCGCGGCCGAAGATCCCTTTACGGCCGGGGCAACGCCAGTTCAAGTCGGGCCGTGACGGGTCGTGATCCAGGGTGTTGTAGTACGCGACCGAGCGCTTGAGGACCCGGGCGGTCTGCTCACCCAGCGGCCGGGTGGGGCCGGACAGCGGCAGGATCGTGCCCCAGGTGATCTTGTCCTTGGTCACGCCCGAAGCGGTGGCCGAATCCGCGCACTTCTTGGTGGACTTCGGCGCGGACTCCTTGTCCTTGGCGCCGCCGGCGGCCTTGGCGGCGGCGCCCTCGCTCTTCGCGGCCGACTGCTGCTTCGCCGACTCTTTCTTCGTCGCGGTCTCACTCTTGCCGGGTTCGGCGGCGAGGGCGCTGGGATCGCCCGCCGATCCTTTGGTCTCGATCTCGCGCACCAGGATGCTCTGGCCACAGGCGGCCGTGATCAGAGAGAACGCCAGCAGCACCACGATCATCCGCCGGGACAGAGGACTCCTGCGTGGTGATATTCGTTTCATGACCGCACTCCTGGACGAGTAGGCGCTTTCTCGCGGTTGTCGGTGAAGAGGCCGAATGTGCCGGCAAGCAGCAACAGAGAGGCGCCGAAGATGGCCGCCCACGCGCCCCAGCCCACGCCGGCGTCGAGGTCGAAGAAGTCGGGCTGCGCGATGGCCGCCGCGGTCGCGTCACCGATGCGGCCCTGCAGGACAAGCAGCGCGACCCCTGCCATCACGGCCGCGGCCAGCACAGGTAGATGAGCCAGCCGGCGAAGGGACCTGGCCCGCCGGTTCCACAGCGCCGCGGCCAGCGCCGCCGTCAGGCCAAGGACACCGACCACGATCCCGGGGCCGAGATCACGGCCGAGCTCCTGGTGGATCACTTCGGCGGCGGCGCCCTCGGCGGGGATCCGGGTGACACGCAGCCATGCGCCGAGGGGCGACACCATGACCAGTACGCCGCCGAGCACCGACAACGTCGGCGCGACACCCCGCCGGATGCCCTGCGCGTCCGGGTCGTAGCCGGGAGCGGCAAGCGACGCGAAGCGCGCGTCAGGATCGAGAAGCCTGGGCTGTGCGACCGCACCGAGTTGCGCGGTCGGCTCCTCGGCGACGCCGCCACCTGGTTCGTGGCCCGGCTCATCGACTGCGTGCAGGTGCATCCTTGGCCTCCCTTCGACGAATTTCTACGCGGAAGTAGGAATACCAGTGATTCAGCTCACGGTCAAGACGCCTACCGGCCTCAAGATGGTCAACGAGAACGCGCAGCGGGCGGGTACGCGCGGCGGGTCGCGGCGGGTGGGGAGCCGAACGGGCCGTTGGGTGTCGTATGCGTACCGAACGGCCCGTTCGGCTCGCCTCACTCTGGTACGACGACGACATCCACGCCGGTTCGCCGCACCTCCTCGACCGTCTCGCTCGGCGTTTTCCCGTCGACGACGACGTGGTCGAACTCCGTCAGCGGCGCGAGCGCTAGCAGGGCCCGCCGTTCGAACTTCGTGTGGTCGACGAGCAGGATGCGGGTGGCGGCCGAGTCGAGCATGGCCCGCTTGGTGTCCACGGTTTCCTGCATCTGATGGAAGCAGATGCCGTCGGTGATGGCGGAGGTGGACATCACGAACAGGTCCGCGCGGATGTCCCGCATCGTCTTGACGGTGACGTGGCCCATGAAGGAGTTCGCCCACGGGTAGAACTGCCCGCCGAGCGCGATCAGCGTGATGTCCGGCTCGTCGTTGAGGCCGGAGATGATCGGCAGGTAGTTGGTGATGACGGTGAGCGGCGCCTTGTCGGCGAGCGCCGGTACTAGGTGCAGGGTCGTGGTCGAGTCGTCCAGGATGATGGCCTGTCCTGGCTCGATGAACGCGGTGGCGGCGCGGGCGAGCGCGGACTTCTCGGCGTCCTGCAGGCTGCGCCGATAGAGGTCGCTTGCCTCGACGATGCTGGACGACACGGCGGTGACCATGCCGCGTGTCTTGCGGACGACCCGGCGGGCGGCGAGCGCGTCGAGGTCGCGGTGCACCGTCATCAGGCTGATCCCGTACTTGTCCGCGAGCGCCTCGATCCGCACCGATCCCTCGGCCATCACGTCCTCGGCGATCGCGCGCTGGCGCTCACGCTGCCGGGTCAGGCGGCTTTCACCAAGCTGCTCCGACATCGCGCCTCCCCTTTCCCTCCGACTGCCCCGCACCTGATCCGATGCGGATCAACTCGACGAAATCCTCGACGCGCCACGCCGCCCGCCCGACGAACAGGCCATCCGTCCCCGGCACGTCGAGCAACGACTCGGCATTACGCAGATTGACGCTGCCACCATAGAGAACGGCCGCGACCTCGATCCGCTCACCCGGCACGCACCCGGCGGACAGCAGCGCCATAACCGGCGCGATCTCGCCCGGCCGCGGCTCCCGGCCCGCATCACCGATCGCCCAGACGGGCTCGTAGGCGACGACGACCCGGTGCCGATCCCGCGGCGCGAGCCGCGACAGCCCCAGGCGGACCTGACCCGCGACCCACTCGAGTTCGCCACCGACGGCACGGACCTCCTCCGGCTCACCGACACACAGCAGTGGTGTGAGGCCCGCCGCGACGGCG
The DNA here is from genome assembly GCA_009379975.1 of Actinophytocola sp. Lineage (GTDB taxonomy): Bacteria > Actinomycetota > Actinomycetes > Mycobacteriales > Pseudonocardiaceae > WHSS01. Next base: position 18,871 of record WHSS01000059.1, on the reverse strand, counting down.
GCCGAAACTTTGCGCGCGACGTCGTCGTCGGTCTCGCCGAAATGGTCCCGCCGCTCGGAGTGGCCGATCTCCACCATGGTCGCGCCGGCATCGGCGACCATGCGCATGGAGACCTCGCCCGTGTACGCGCCGCCGGCGGCCCAATGCGCGTTCTGCGCGCCGACGATGACTCCGACGTCGGCGGGCAGCCGTTCCCGGACCGCGGCGATCGCGGTGTGCGGCGGGAGGACGAAGGCCCGCACGCCATCGACCGCGTTCCGGCGCGCCACCAGTCCGTCGACGAAGGCGCGCGCCTCGGCCAGTGTCTTGGTCATCTTCCAACTGGTCCCGATCCAGATCATCGGCCAGCCCAGACGTTCCTCATCGCGTCGACGACCCCCTGGTAGCGCCGGTACTGCTCCTCGTAGCGAGCCATCCCGCCGCTGGTCGGCTCCCAGATCGCCGGCTCGGCGACGGTCGCCTTCACCGCGTCGGGCAGGTCGGCGTAAGCGCCCACCGCGATGCCTGCCAGCATCGCGGAACCCAGCGCGCTCGCTTCGCCGACGGTGCTCACGGCCACCGGTGCGCCCAGCGTGTCGGCGAACATCCGCACCCAGCGCTCGCTGTTCACCGCGCCGCCGGTGAGGCGGATGTCGCCGACCTCGAATCCGTCGGCCAGCGCGTCCACGTGATGACGGTGGTTGAACACGACGCCTTCCATGACGGCGCGCACCAGGTGGCCGCGCTCGTGCCAGCCGCGCAACCCGACGAACGTCGCGCTCGCGTCGACCGGATACGGCGACCCGTAGAGGAACGGCACGTAGATCACCTCGCCGGGGTCGGACTCGATCGCGGCGAGGTCGGACTCCACGAAGGCGAACGCGTCGGCCGCCCCGGCATCGCGCGGCGCCAGGGTGCGCACGAACCACTCCAGATTGGTCGCGCTCGTCGGCGAGATCGACATGTTCATCCAGCGGCCTGCTTCGACGAAGTTGCGCGCGTGCCAGCGCTCGTCCACGCGCACGGAGTCGGAGACGACCTCGTTGATGCTGAAGGTGCCCGCGATGATCGCGAGCTGCCCGGGGGAAATGACGCCCATGCCGATCGCGCCGCAGTCGACGTCGTGCGCCCCGGAGGCGACGGGAGTGCCCTCGACAAGCCCGGTTTGCGCCGCCGCCGCGCGCGTCACCGTGCCCGCTACCTGACCCGAAGGCACGACGTCCGGCAGCAGTCCGCTGAGCTGCCCGATCCCGAAGATCCTCAGGGTTTCGGTGTCGTAGGCCTGCGTGCGCACGTTGGTGAACGACAGGCTCGCCTCGGTCGGGTCGGTGGTGAAGATACTGGTCAGCCGGTGCTTGATGACATCCTTGCCCGCCAGCGCGTAGGCCGTCCTCGCCAAGACGTCCGGCTCGTGGGCCGCCAGCCAGGCGAGGACCGAGACCGGTGAACCCGGCCACGGCTCCTGCCCGCTTACGGCCAGTGCCTCGGCGCATTGGCCGCCGGCACGCCACTGCGAGAGAAGTTCCGCGGCACGCGTGTCGAGCGACAGCACGCCCGGCCTCGTCGGCCTGCCCGCGCCGTCGACGAGGTAGATGCCATCGCCGTGCGAGGTCACCGCGAGACCGGCGACGTCCGCGGCCCGGGTTCCGGTCGTTGCCAGCACCTGCCGGATGACCGAGCAGGTCACCCGCCACACCTCATCCTGGTCGCGCTCGACGTGATGCGGGCGCGGGTAGCTGTGCGGGACACGCTGCGATGCCTGGCCGACCTCCGCACCGGCCTGGTCGAACAGCACCGCCTTCGTGACCGTGGAACCGGCGTCGACGCCGAGCAGGAGGCCGCCCACTCAGCACACCGCCCGCTCAAGTTCGAGAAACCGCTTGAGGTATTCGCGGTAGGCCGCCCGTTGCCTAGCCGACTCCGCTTCGTCCCATCCGAGTTCGGCCGCGCAGACCGCCGCGACGGATTCCGCCGCGCGCTGGCCCAGATCTGCCGCGAGACCGAGCATGGTGCGGCGGGCGAGCACGTCGGCGAGCGTAACGGCCTCCTCCTCCCGGATCGCGAAGACGATCTCGCCCGCGCGCAGCCCGCTCTCCTCATCGACGGTCCGCGACATCGCGGGGGCGGACACGATCAGTTCGGCGACGGCGGCCGCCCGCGCCCCGTAGACGTCGACCAGGCGCCGTGCCTCGGCGACCGGCAGGCCGCTGTCGCGCTCGAAGGCGCGGCGAAACTCGTCGACGCCGGACGGGGGCTTGCCGGGGAGGTCCCGGTCCCGCGTTCGCGACCGGACCTTCCTGCCGAGACGCCGGGTGATGGCGTCGACCGCGTGCTCGGCCAGCGTCCGGAACGTGGTGAGCTTGCCGCCGACCACCGAGATCAGCCCGTCGAGGTGCGGGCGGTGATCGTGCAGGATGTGTTTACGCGTGATGTCGCCCGGGTCGCCGCTTGGCACGTAAGGCAGCGGCCGGACCCCGGTGTAGGAGTAGCGCACGCTGCGGTGGCTCAGTTTCGCGCCGGGGAACAGCAGGTTGGTCTCGGCGAGGATGTAGTCCACCTCCTCTTGCTCGGCCGCAGCGGTGTCGAGGTCGCCGTCGAACCGCTTGTCCGTGCTCCCGATCAGGTACTTGCCCAGCCACGGGATGACCATGAGCGGGCGGCCGTCGCTGCGCGCTTCGTAGTACATCGCGTGGTCAGGCGCGCCGGCGAACGCATCGACGACCAGATGTGTGCCCTTGGTTCCGCCTATCAGGCGCTGCGGGGCGGGTGAGGACGCGAGCACCGCGTCGACCCACGGCCCCGCGACGTTGACCGTCATCCGAGCCCGGACTTCGTGCGTCGTGCCGGTGACCGCGTCGCGGATCGATGCCCCGGCCACTCGCCCGTCGTCGATGCGCAGGCCGGTCGACTCGGCGTGGTTGAGCGTGATCGCTCCCGCGTCGCGAGCGGCGAGCATGATCTCGACGCTGAGCCGCTCGGCGTAGGCCACCTGCGCGTCGTAGTAGAGCGCCGATCCCCGCAACCCGTCGCGCGACAGGCCCGGCAACAGCGCCTCGGTGGCTTTGCGGCGGAAGGCGCGATGGCGCGGCAGCGACTTGTCGAACGACAGCAGGTCGTAGAGCACCATCCCGGCCCGCAGCTTGAGCCAGTGGTGTGCGTTGCGCCGGTAGAACGGCAGCAGGAACGGCAAGGGATCGACCAGGTGCGGTGCTCGCCGCAGGAGCCACTCCCGATCTCGCAGCGACTCGCGGACGAGCCCCACCTCGAGCTTCTCGAGATACTTCAGCCCGCCGTGGATCATGCGCGACGACCACGACGACGTTCCGCTGCCCCAGTCGCCCTTGTCGACGACCAGCACGGACAGGCCGCGAAGGGACGCGTCCCAAGCGATTCCCAGGCCGTTGACCCCGCCTCCGATGACGAGGAGGTCGAACTCGTCCCCGAGGTGTCGCAGCGCGTTGTCCCGGTAGCGGCTCATCACCAGATCCTTGTGCTCGTCTCACCAAAAGTGAGAAGTTGAGGTTAGTTATCACTCGAACTGCGTGGACAATATCGCAGACTGCGTGATAAATCTAGGAGCCCCGGAGGCTCGTCAGGCGATCACGACCGCGCCGCCGTGTGACTGGATGTGAAAACTGGGGGTTGACTTCACAATATCTTATGTGATTTTCTCAATGAGACGTGATCGGAACCACAGTGCGTCGCCGGCGCACGAGGCACGAAAAGGAGCCATCAGAGCCGATGAGCACCCCAACCGTCAATCGCTCGCCGCAGCGGCTCTTGCGTCTGCTGTGGCCGGTCGGACTAGGCCTGCTCCTGGTCGCGATGGCCCTGGACACGAAGTTCCTGTCCCCGGACGAGCTGTCAGCCAGCAGTCCAGCCGCGTTCGACGCCGCGACGTCCGCCGCCGATGAGTTCCCCAAGATCGCCGGGGAGATCGAGGCCAACGCCGTCGAACTCTCCGAAGTCGCCGCCGACCCCGCCGCCGCCGGGGAGAAGTACGGCCATGAGGCAGGCACCGACAAGCACGCGATCCCGGTGCGGTTCACCGGCGAGGTCACAGAGGCCGATGCCGAGTTCGTAACGCTCGAGGTGCCCGGTGTGCCCGAGGGCAGCGTCGTCCGGGTCGCGCTCGGCCAAGCCGTCAACGGCACCGCATTGCGTGCCGCGCCAGGCACCATCGCCTTCTCCGACTTCCAGAACCAGACCGACTACCAGCAGTTCGCCAACGAGCTGAAGAAGGTCGCCTTGGAGCAGGTCACCGGGAAGGTCGACGCCAAGTCGATGACGGGCTCGGAAGTCTCGGCCGTCGGCGTCTACGTCACCAACACCGGCCCGGAGGACAGCTTCCTCATCACGCCCGTCAAGATCGAGGCGGTGAGCTGATGCCCGCCGAAACCGGCACCGGCGTCGTCCTCCGCGCCATCGACATCACGAAGCGGTATGGCGCGACGCAGGCCCTCAAGGGCGTCAACTTCGAGGTACGCCGCGGCAAGGTCACCGTGCTGTTCGGGGAGAACGGTGCGGGCAAGTCGACCCTGATGAAGGTCCTGGCCGGGGTCGAGGGACCCACCACCGGTCACCTCGAACTCGACGGTGAACGGATCGAACTGCGCTCGCCGAACGAGGCGGTCGACCACGGCATCTCGATCATCCATCAGGAGCTCAACCTCTGCCCGAACCTGAGCGTGCGCGACAATATCTTCATCGGCCGGGAGAAGCGGCGGTCCTTCGGATCCATCGACTACGCGTCCGAACGCGACGTCGTCCGCAAGCTGATGGCCAGGCTCGAGGAAGACATCGACCCCGACACGCCGGTGTCCGACCTCCGGCTCGGCCAGCAGCAGATCGTGGAGATCGCCAGGGCACTGGCGATGGACGCCCGCATCCTCATCATGGACGAGCCGACTTCCGCGCTGAGCGCGGCCGAAGTCGAGGTCCTGTTCAAGGTGATCATGGACCTCACCGACAACGGCGTGGCGATCGTCTACATCTCGCATCACCTGGAAGAAGCGATCGAGATCTCCGATCATGCCGTCGTGTTCCGCGACGGGGAACTGGTCGCGACCGCGGACGCCGCCGACATCGACCTGTCATGGGTGGTCGGCAAGATGGTCGGCCGCGCCGCCGACTACGACTTCCGTGGCGAGGAGCGCGAGTACGGCGAGGTCGTGCTCAGCGTCGAGAACCTGAAGGTGGTTGACCCGGCCGGTGCGGGCAGGCTCGCGGTCGACGATGTCTCGCTCACCGTGAAGCAGGGCGAGATCGTGTGCCTGTACGGGCTGATGGGCGCCGGACGGACAGAGCTGGTCGAGGCACTCGCCGGACGCCTGCCGATCGCAGGTGGCACGGTGCGGCTCGACGGCGATGACCTCGCGGGCACGTCCATCGCGCAACGGATCGGGCGTGGTATCGGCCTCGTCCCCGAGGACCGCCAGCGTGACGGGCTCGTGCAGTCGCTGTCCGTCGGCAAGAACCTCTCGCTGGCCAGCCTGTTCGCCACCACGAAGAACTTCTTCCTGTCCCGCGGGCCCGAAACCCGCCGGATCACCGACGAGATCTCCGACGTCCGGGTCAAGACCTCCGGGCCCGGCGCGGCGATCACCTCGCTGTCCGGCGGGAACCAGCAGAAGGTCGTCATCGGGAAGATGCTGCTGACCGACCCGAAGGTGCTGCTCCTCGACGAGCCCACCCGCGGTATCGACGTCGGCGCCAAGGGCGAGATCTTCTCGCTGCTCTACCGCGAGGCGCGCAGAGGCCTGGCGGTCCTGTACGTGACCAGCGAAATCGGTGAAGCGATCACCGCTTCGCACCGCGTCGTCGTGATGGCCAAAGGCCGGGTCGTGCGGGAGTTCGACCCCTACACCACAACCCGTGAAGAGATCATGACCGCCTCCGGCGAGTCCGAGGCAGGCCAGCACCCGATTGGAGCACTCGAGTGAGTCTTCTGAGCCAGTCTCCCGAGACCAGGAACGAGCAGGCCAAGCCGAAATCGCCGGTAGCGACCGCGGCGCCAAGGAAGATCAACCTGAACGCCATGATGGTGGAGGGGCGGGCGCTCATCGCCCTGCTGCTCATCGTGATCGTCTTCGCGTCACTGTCCCCGCACTACCTCAGCCCCGACAACCTGATCATCATGACCAGGCACGTCGCGATGAACGCCATCCTGGCGATCGGCATGCTGATGGTCATCCTCAACGGCGGGATCGACCTCTCGGTCGGATCGACCGTCGGGCTCTCCGGCGTCGTGGCGGGCATGCTCCTCGACGGGCTCCAGATCAGCAGCCTCAACGTGCTGGCCTACCCGTCGGTCTGGGTCGTGATCCTGATTTCGCTCGCGGTCGGCACGCTGGTCGGCTATGTGAACGGCGTGCTGGTGTCACGGCTCAACGTCGCGCCCTTCGTGGCCACGCTCGGCATGCTCTACATCGCAAGGGGCATCGCCCTGCTCATCACCAACGGCACGCCGTTCTCGAACCTCCGTGGGGACGAGGCGCTGGGTAACACCGGCTTCCTCGCCTTCCTCAAGGCGGCGCCGCTCGGTCTGCCGATGCCGGTCTGGGCGATGATCGGCTTCGCCGCTGCCTTCGCGATCCTGCTCAACAAGGCCCCGTTCGGCCGCTGGCTCTACGCAACCGGTGGCAACGAGCGCGCCGCGGAGCTGTCCGGTGTCCCGATCAAGCGCGTGCAGACGCGGGTCTACGTCCTGTCCGGGCTCTGTGCCGCCGCCGTTGGCCTGCTGCTGACCGGCGACCTGTCGTCGGCGACACCACGGGCAGGCGAGTTCTTCGAACTCAACGCGATCGCCGCGGTCGTGATCGGCGGCGCCGCGCTCTCCGGCGGCCGCGGCACCATCCGCGGGACGCTGATCGGTGCCTTCGTCATCGGCTTCCTGGTGGACGGCCTCGTGCTGATCGGCGTCTCCCAGTTCTGGCAGCAGATCATCAAGGGTGCCGTCATCATCGTCGCCGTCGCGCTCGACCAGATGCAGCAACGCCTGCAGCAGCGCCGCGCCGCCAAGGCCGCCCTGGCCAGCTCAAGTGGCCCGGACCCCGCGCCAGCAGCCGCACAACCCTGAGACCACCACCCCCCATCGAGGCGCTTCGCGCCACAGAGAGGACCCGATATGTTCCGCAAACTCATCGCCGCCACCGCCGCAAGCGCCCTGGCACTCGGACTCGCCGCCTGCGGGGGCTCGGCCGCCGACTCGAGTTCCGGTGGCGACTCCGAGGGCGGCACGATCGCCGTCATCACGGTCGACCTGGCCAACTCCTACTGGCAGGCCGAGGCGAACACGGCCAAGGAAGCGATCAAGAAGGCCGGTTACGAGGCCACGGTGAACGCTCATGGCGCCGACCCCGACAAGCAGAACCAGCTGATCGACGCCGCGATCAGCCAGCAGGTCAAGGCCATCGTCCTCGACCCGGCTGGCGCGAAGGAATCGGTGCCCGCGGTACAGAAGGCGACCGACGCGGACATCCCGGTGTTCCTGGTGAATGCCGAGATCGCCGAGCAGGGCATCGCGAAGTCGCAGATCATCTCGAACAACGCGCAGGGCGCGACCATCGGTGCCGAGCAGTGGGTCGAGTCCATGGGCGGCGAGGGCAAGTACGTCGAACTGTTCGGCAACCCCACCGATAACAACGCCCAGGTGCGCTCCGACGGCTACGCGGCGGTCATCTCCGCCTACCCCGACCTGGAGAAGGTCGGACAGGAGACGGCGAACTGGGATCGCGTGCAGGGCAAGGAAAAGATGGAAGGGCTCATCGCGGCGCACCCCGACATCACCGGTGTCATCGCGGGCAACGACGAGATGGCCCTCGGCGCGATCGAGGCCCTCACCGGCGCGAAGATGATCGACGACGTGAAGGTCCTCGGGTTCGACGGCAACGCCGACGCCGTCGAGGCGGTGCGCTCCGGCACCATGGTCGCCACGGTGCTGCAGCCGATCGTGCAGGGCACCGAGAACGCGGTCACGCAAGCCGTCGAGTTCCTCAAGTCCGGCAAGACCGGCGCGTCGAGCGAGAAGCAGATCATCGACTGCTTCCTGATCACCAAGGACAACGCCGACAAATACACGGGCCCGTTTGTTCTAGAGAGTTCGTGAGTGGCAATCAGGGTTCTAACCCGGATTACCACTCACGAACCCTGAAAGGTTGAAACGCATGTCGAACAGTGAGTTGAGCCCCGAGCGCCGAGCGGCGACCCTCGCGCGACTGGCCCGCACCGACTACGACGTCCTCGTCATCGGGGGCGGCGTCACCGGCGCAGGCGCGGCACTCGACGCGGTCACCCGCGGGCTGTCCGTGGCGCTCGTCGAGATGCGCGACTACGCGGCGGGAACGTCGGGCCGGTCGGGCAAGCTCATCCACGGCGGCCTCCGCTACCTGGAGCAGTTCGACTTCGGCCTGGTACGCGAGTCGCTGCGCGAGCGGAAGCTCCTGCTGACCGACCTGGCGCCGCACCTGGTCCGGCCGATCCGGTTCCTCTACCCGCTCCGGCACCGCGTCTGGGAGCGCGCGTACCTCGGCGCCGGGCTCCTGCTGTACGACACCATCGGCGGCGCGGGCGCGGTTCCCCGGCACCGGCACCTGTCGCGCGCGGGTGTGCGGCGGTTCGCACCCGGTCTCGAGCAGCGTCACCTGACCGGTGCCATCACCTTCTACGACACCCAGTTCGACGACGCACGCCACACCCTCGAACTGGTCCGCACGGCCGCCGCGCACGGTGCGGACGTCGCGTCGGCCGTGAAGGTCGTCGGCCTCACCAAGTCCGACGGCGCGGTGCGCGGGGCCGAAGTGGTCGACACCGTGACGGAAAACAGCTTCACCATCTCGGCCAAGCACGTGGTGAACGCGGCAGGCGTGTGGACAGACGACCTGCAGGAGTTCGCGGGCGAGGGCGCCGGCTTCAGCGTGAAGGCGTCGAAGGGCATCCACATCATGGTGCCGCGCGAGAAGATCCGCAGCGACGTCTCGCTGTTCGTGCGCGCCGAGGACAGCGTCCTGTTCGTACGCTCGTGGGGAGCGCACTGGCTCATCGGCACCACCGACACCGCCTACACGGCAGGTCTCGACGATCCCGCGGCGACCGCGCCGGACGTCGACTACCTGCTGCGCAACGTCAACGCCGTGCTGGAAACGGAACTGACGCCCGGTGACATCGACGGCGTCTTCGCCGGGCTGCGGCCGCTGATCCTCGGGCACGCCGACGCGACGAGCAAGCTCAGCCGCGAACACGCCGTCGAGACGTCGGTTCCCGGCTTCACCACGGTCACCGGCGGGAAGTACACGACCTACCGGGTGATGGCCGCCGATGTCATCGACGAGGTGGCCGGGGCCCTGAGAAAGCTCGGCCGCCAGGTGCCCGAGTCTCGGACGGCGACGGTCCCGACAATTGGCGCGCGCGGCTACGCCGAACTGAAGGCGAGCGAAGCCGAACTCGCCGCGGAGAGCGGGCTGAGCCGGCAAAGCATCGACCACCTCCTCGGCCGCTACGGGTCGCTGACGCGGGACCTGCTGTCGCTCATCGCCGACCGTCCCGTGCTCGGCAAACCCACCGAAGGCGCCCCCGGCTACCTACTCGCCGAAGCCCTCTACGCCGTGACCCACGAGGGTGCCTTGCACCTCGACGACGTCCTGGCCCGCCGCACCCATATCGCGATCGAGACGCGCGACAGCGGCGTCGCCGCCGCACAAACAATCGCCCCGCTGGTTGGCGAGGCGCTCGGCTGGGACGCCGATCGGATCCGCGCCGAAATCCACCGCTACCGCACGCGGGCCGAGGCGGAGCGGGCCGCGCTGGTGGCCCTCCGGACGGCGACTGCCGACGGCCGAGATCCCCTGCAGCAGACGGCGAACGGGGTCGAGCGATGACCCCCGACCGCTGCCCCGTCCGGGGCGTCGTGTTCGACCTCGACGGCGTGATCATCGACAGCGAACACCTGTGGGAAGAGACCTGGCGCGACTTCGCCGAGTCGAGAGGGGTCGGCTGGGCGCTGTCGGACACGCTGGCCGTGCAGGGCATGAGCGCGCCGGAATGGGCTACCTACCTCGCCGAGCACGTCGGTGCGCCCGACGAGGCCGACCTCGTCCGCGACCGGGTCATCGACGACATCATCGGCCGCATCGGTGACGGCGAGGCCGAGTTGCTGCCCGGCGCGCCGGAACTGGTCCGCGGCGTCAGCGACCGTGTGCCGATCGCACTGGCGTCGTCGTCCGCGCGCAAGACCATCGACGCCGTGCTGGCCTATCACGACCTGGCGCACCTGTTCACCGCGACGGTGTCCAGCGAAGAGGTCGCCAAGGGCAAGCCGAGCCCCGACGTCTATCTCGAGGCGGCGGCCCGGCTCGACCTCGCGCCGGCCGACGGGCTGGCTGTCGAAGACTCGAGCAACGGCATCCGGGCCGCGCATGCCAGCGGACTGCGCGTGGTCGGCATCCCCAACGAGACCTATCCGCCCAAGCCCGATGCGGCGGCGCTGGCCTACTACGTCGCCGCCGACCACGCCGACGCGCGTGCGTTCATCCTCGCCCACCTGACGGACGGAGTACGGCAGTGACCAAGCTCTACAACGATCCGGCCGAGTTCAAGAACGAGGTCGTCAACGGGTTCGCCCTCGCCTATCCCGATTACGTGGAGCGGGTGCCGGACGCATCGGGCTTCATCCGCCGCGGCGGCCCGCGCGCGGGCAAGGTCGGCCTCATCATCGGCGGCGGCTCCGGGCACTACCCGTCGTACTCGGGCGTGACCGGAGTCGGGTTCGCCGACGGCGCGGTGCTGGGTGACGTCTTCACCTCGCCGTCGGCCGAGCAGGTCTACCGGATCGCCCGCGCCGCGCACGGCGGCGCCGGCCTGGTGCTGGCCTTCGGCAACTACGCCGGCGACCGGCTGAACTTCGGCGCCGCGGCGGACCGCCTGCGGGCAGAAGGCATCGACGTCCGGATTGTCTACGTCACCGACGATGTCGCGTCCGCCCCGGCAGCCGACGCGGACCGCAGGCGCGGCATCGCGGGCACCTTCACCGTCTACAAGATCGCGGGTGCCGCCGCCGAGCGCGGCGACGACCTCGACACCGTCGAGCGCATCATGCGCAAGGCCAACGACCGCACGTTCTCCTTCGGCGTCGCGTTCGCGGGCTGTACGTTCCCCGGCCAGTCCGACCCACTGTTCACCGTCGACGAGCACACCATGGACTTCGGCCTCGGCATCCACGGCGAGCCGGGGGTGCGCTCCAACGCGTGGATGCCCGCGGCCAAGATCGCGACCGCCCTGGTGGAGCCCCTGCTCGCCGAACGGCCGGCGGGCGCGCGCCGCGCGGCGGTGCTGCTCAACGGGCTCGGCGCCACCAAGTACGAGGAGCTGTTCCTGTTGTGGGGCGCCGTGCGGCCGCTGCTCGCCGACGCGGGCGTCGAGCTGGTGATGCCCGAGGTCGGGGAGCTCGTCACCAGCCTGGACATGGCGGGGTGCTCACTGTCGATCACGTGGCTGGACGAGGAGCTGGAGCCGCTGTGGGCCGCGCCCGCGCAGACGCCCTCATTCCGCCGGGGCACTCCGGTCGCGACGACGTTCGAGCGCTATGTCGACACCGCCGCGACCACTACCGTGGCCGACGCGGCCGAGGTCAGTGCCGAGTCCGAACGGGCAGCGGACGTCGCACGGCAAGCGCTCGCGACGATGTCGGCCGTCGTCGCGCGGCACGCGGACGAACTCGCTCGCATCGACGCGGTAGCAGGCGACGGCGACCACGGCTCGGGCATGGTCCGCGGCCTGCGCGCCGCCCATGCGGCGGCCGAACAGTCGGCGGGTGGCGTCCGGACAGTACTGACCGCGGCCGGTGACGCCTTCGGCGACCGCGCGGGCGGCACGTCCGGCGTGCTGTGGGGGCAGTTCCTCCGCACCATCGGCCAGGCGCTGGGCGACACCGGCGCGGTCGACGGCGAGCGGCTCGCGCGGGCCGTCCGGGCGGGCGCCGAAGCCATGCGCGAATTCGGGAAGGCCGCGCTGGGCGACAAGACCATGCTCGACGCCCTCTTCCCGTTCGTGGACGCGCTCGACGAGAACCTCGCGAACGGATCCGCGCTGGTCGACGCCTGGTCGGCGGCAGCAACAACGGCCGTCGACGCCGCGGCCGAAACCGCGAACCTCGTACCCAAGATCGGCCGGGCGCGCCCGCTCGCCGAACGCAGCGTCGGCACGCCGGACGCGGGCGCGACCTCGATGGGTCTCGTCCTCACCGCCGTCGGCGATGTGCTCGCCGAACGGCAAGAGAAAGATAGGAGAACGCAATGACAGCCAGGCGCTGGCGACTGGCCGTCGGGTCCGACATAGCCGGACTCGACTACAAGGAACTGATCTTCGCCGACCTGCTGGCCGACGAGCGCGTGGCCTCGGTCAAGGACCTGGGTGTCCCCGCGGCCGCCCCGGAAAGCGAGTCGTACGGCCAGGTCGGGATCCGGCTTGCCGAGCTGGTCGCCGCGGGTGAGATCGACCGGGGCGTGCTGGTTTGCGGCACCGGCATCGGCATGGCCATCAGCGCCAACAAGGTGCCAGGGGTGCGGGCCACCGTCGCCCACGACTCGTTCAGCGCCGAGCGGTCGATCCTGTCGAACGACTGCCAGGTACTCGCTCTCGGTCAACGCGTGATCGGACCCGAACTTGCGCGCAGACTGGTGAAGGAGTGGCTCGGTTACGAGTTCGACAGCACCTCGGCATCCAGCGAGAAGGTCGCGGTCATCACCGAGTACGAGGAACGGCCGGCGAGCTGAGGAGACAACGGCATGGCGATCCTGTGTGTCGACGCGGGCACCACCATGGTGAAGGCGGTGGTGTACGACGAGCAGGGCCGCGAACTGACGGTCGCTCGGCAGGCGACGCAGGTTCAGCGACGCTCGCCCGGGTTCAGCGAGCAGGACATGCACAGCGTGTGGGACGCGGTCGTCTACACGGTGCGGTCGGTGGTCCACGGCGTCCGCGAGCCGGTGCGGATGCTCGCGTTCACCGGCCAGGGCGACGGATGCTGGCTGATCGGCCGGGACGGCTGCCCGGCGGGCCCTGCCATCCTGTGGAACGACGGCAGGGCGGCCGACATAGTCGACCGTTGGGCGGCCGACGGCGTGCTCGACGCGGCGTTCCGGATCACCGGGAACTACGGGTTCGCGGGCACGTCGGGCGCCATCATGAAGTGGCTGCGCGAGCACGACCGGAACGTGCTCGAAGCCTCGCACCAGGCGCTCTATTGCGACGGCTGGCTGTTTCTCAAGCTCACCGGCGAGTTCGCGGCCGACGAGTCCGACGCCGCGTCACCCTTCCTGGATATCCGGACGCGCGCATACGCCCCGGAGATCCTCGACCTGCTCGACGTGCCGTGGGTGGCGGATCTGCTGCCCGAGGTGCGCGGTGAGGGGCAGCGCGTAGGCGAACTCGAGAAGCGCGCGGCGACCGAACTGCGCCTGCCCGCGGGCCTGCCGGTGGTCATGGCACCGTTCGACATCCCGGCGACAGCGCTGGGCATCGGCGCCGTCGCTCCCGGCCAGGCCTGCACGATCCTTGGCACGACCATGTCGACCGGGATGGCCGTCGCCACCCCGGACACGTCGGGCACACCGTCCGGCATGACCTTGCCTTCCGGGGCGGGGGACGGCTATCTTCGCTCGCTGGCCACGATGTCCGGCGTCGAGACCATCGGCTGGGGCATGAAGCTCATCGGCCTTGACAACCCGAACTGGCTGTCCGACCTCGCGCAGACGACCGATCCCGGTGCCGCGGGAATCTTCTTCCACCCTTACCTGAGCCCGGCGGGCGAGCGCGCCCCGTTCCGTGACACCAAGGCGCGCGGGTCGATCACCGGGCTCAGCTTCGAGCACACCCGCTCCCATATCGCCAGGGCCATGCTGGAAGGCCTCAGCTACGTGGTCCGCGAATGCCTCGAGGCGTCCGCGGCGCGCCCCACCGAGCTGCGCATCACCGGGGGCGGCGCCAACAGCACCTTCTGGTGTCAACTGCTCGCCGACATCACCGGGCTGCCCACGCTGCGCTCCGCCGACTCCGAGATCGGCGCCAAAGGAGCGTTCATGACGGCGCTCGTGGAGAGCAAGGAAGAGCCGGACATCGCGTCCGCCGTGCGGCGCTCTGTCGTCGTGCGGGACACCTTCGAACCCGACCCCCAGCGGACGGAGCTTTACGACCAGCTCTACCTCGACTTCATGAACATCCGCGGCAGCGTGATGGGCGACTGGGGACTGCTGGCTTCCTCGCGCGCCCGGCTGCGACCGCAGGAGCGGACCGCGACCGACAAACCGGACTCGATCGCGTTCGACTGACCGCCCCCTCACCGAACCGAAGGCCCCTCCCGTCTCCCGACCACCACCCCCCATCGAGGCGCTTCGCGCCGCAGAAAGGAATATTTGATGCCCGAACCACTGCGCCTGCTCTCCGACGAGGGCGTGGCGATCTGGCTTGACGATCTGAGCAGGCACCGGCTGACGTCGGGTAGCCTCGCCGAACTCGTCCGCGACCGTCACGTCGTCGGCGTGACGACCAACCCGACGATCTTCCGCAAGGCGATCGCCGCGGGAGCGGACTACGCCGAGCAGATTCGCGACCTGGCCGCGCTGGGCATCGGCGTCGAGGAAGCGGTCCGGCTGATCACCACCCACGACGTCCGGGCGGCCTGCGATCAGCTGCGGGACGTGTTCGACGCGACCGGCGGCAGGGACGGGCGGGTGTCGATCGAAGTGGACCCCCGGCTGGCGAACGACACCGAGCGCACCCTCGCCGAGGCTCAGCTGTTGTGGTGGCTCATCGACCGGCCGAACCTGTTCGTCAAGATCCCGGCGACCCCCGAAGGGCTCCCCGCGATCAGCCGCTGCCTCGCCGGCGGCATCAGCGTCAATGTCACGCTGATCTTCTCCCTCGAAAGGTACGAGGCCGTGCTGGAAGCGTACCTCACCGGGTTGGAGGCGGCGGCCGACGCGGGACGGGACCTGTCGCGGATCGAGTCGGTGGCGTCGTTCTTCGTGTCCAGGGTGGACACCGAGATCGACAAGCGCCTGGACAAGATCGGCACCGCCGCCGCACAGGCGCTGCGTGGCAAGGCGGCGCTCGCCAACGCCCGGCTGGCCCACCGGTGCTACGAACAGGTCGTCGGTTCGCAGCGCTGGCGCGCGCTCGAAGCTGCCGGGGCCCGGCCGCAACGGCCGCTGTGGGCGTCGACCGGCGTGAAGAACCCGGCCTACGACGACACCCGCTATGTAGTCGACCTGGTCGCGCCCGGCGTCGTCAACACCATGCCCGAGGCAACCCTGCACGCCGTCGCGGACCACGGTGCCGTCCGGGGTGACTCGATCCGGGATTTCTACGCCGACGCGCTGCGGGTCTTCGACGAGTGGACGCGGCTGGGCGTGGACTACGAAGACGTCGTGGCCACCCTCGAACACGACGGTGTGCGCACGTTCGCCGACTCGTGGCGCGAACTGCTCGAATCCGTTGGCGATGCCCTGGCCGCCGCACCGAACCGAGGAGACCGATGACCGACCTCGACACACTGAGCGTGAACACCATCCGGACGTTGTGCATCGACGCCGTGCAAGCGGCCAACTCCGGCCACCCGGGAACGCCGATGGCGATGGCGCCTGTGGCGTACGAGCTGTGGCAGCGCGTGCTGCGCTACGACCCCGATGACCCGATCTGGCCCAACCGCGACCGGTTCGTGCTCTCGGCGGGTCACGCGTCCACCCTGCTGTACGCGCTGCTGCACCTGGCTCAGGTCAAGGCGGTGAACCCGGCATACGAGACGGTCGGCGAGCCCGCCGTCGCGTTGGACGACCTGAAGCGGTTCCGGCAGCTGGACTCGAAGTGCCCCGGTCATCCGGAGTACCGCTGGACGACCGGCGTCGAAGCCACGACCGGGCCGCTGGGCACCGGGGTCGCCACGACGGTGGGAATGGCCATCGCGGCCCGCTGGCAGGCGGCGTACTTCAACCGGCCGGGCTTCGCACTGTTCGACTACGACACCTACGCCTTGTGCGGCGACGGCGACCTGATGGAGGGGGTGGCGTCCGAAGCGGCGTCGCTGGCCGGGCACTTGAAGCTGGCGAACCTGTGCTGGATCTACGACAGCAACCAGATCAGCATCGAGGGCAGCACGGACCTGGCCTTCACCGAGGACGTCGCCACCCGGTTCACCGGCTACGGCTGGACCGTCACGCGGGTCGGTGACGCCAACGACGCGGCCATGCTGGCCAAGGCGTTCGAGGTTTTCCACCGCGAAGAGCGCAGGCCGACACTGATCATCGTCGACAGCCACATCGGCTACGGCGCCCCGAACAAGCAAGGGACCGCGGCCGCGCACGGCGAGCCGTTGGGCGAGGAGGAGGCCGCCGCGGCGAAGCGGTTCTACGGCTGGCCCGTCGACGAGCCGTTCACTGTGCCCGACGCCGTTTACCAGCACTTCGCAACGGGCGCCGGCGCTCGGGGCCGCGCGTTGCGGGAGGAGTGGACTTCGCTGCTCGAGGGCTACCGTGCCGAGTACCCCGAGCTCGCCGAGGATCTGGACCTCATGCGGCGGCGTGAACTGCCGGCAGGCTGGGCAACGGCGATTCCGGAGTTTCCCGCCGACCCGGAGGGCATGGCGACCAGGAACTCGTCGGGCGAGGTCCTCAATGCGGCGGCACGCGCGGTGCCGTGGCTCATCGGCGGGTCGGCCGACCTGGCGCCGTCGACCAAGACCCGGCTGACCTTCGACGGGGCAGGCGACTTCACCCGCGACGACGGCGGCGGACGCAACCTGCACTTCGGGGTGCGCGAGTTCGCCTCGGCCGCGGTCGCCAACGGCCTGTCACTGGCGAAGCTGCGCCCGTACTGGTCGACGTTTCTGATCTTCTCGGACTTCGCCCGCGGCGCGATCCGGCTCTCCGCGCTGATGGAGCTGCCGGTGGTTCACGTCTTCACGCACGACTCGATCGGCGTCGGCGAGGACGGCCCCACTCACCAACCGGTGGAACAACTGGTGTCCCTGCGTGCCATCCCCGGGCTGTACGTGTTCCGCCCGTGCGACGCCAACGAAGTCGCCGAAACGTGGCGCACACTGCTGCCATGGCGGCACGAGCCCGCCGCGGTCGTGCTCACCCGCCAAGCCGTGCCCACGCTCGACCGGTCCCGATACGCATCGGCGTCGGGGCTCGCTCGCGGCGGGTACGTGCTTGCTGACAGCGACGGCGAGCCGGAGGTGATACTCATCGCCACCGGCAGCGAGGTCCACCTGGCCGTAGAGGCCTACGAGAAGCTCACCGCCGACGGCGTCCGCGCACGAGTCGTGAGCCTGCCGTGCTGGGAACTGTTCGACCAGCAACCGGACGACTACCGCGAGCAGGTCCTGCCGCCGTCGGTCACCGCCAGGGTCGCCATCGAGAAGGGCGCCACGCTGGGCTGGGATCGCTACGTCGGCACCCACGGCGCGATCGTCGGCATGCACACCTTCGGCGCTTCCGCACCCCTGAAAGCGCTACGGACGAAGTTCGGCTTCACCCAGGAGAACATCACCGGAGTCGCCCGCGACCTGTGCTGTTATTCATAAGTCGGGCTATTCACCGATGCTGTCGTCTCGCCGACCGCTGTGACCTCCATCGATCACTCGGGCGGACCTTCGGCCCACCCTCGCTGGATCGACTTGTGAATAGCCCTCCTGGTGAGAGGTGGCGGTCAGGACGCGGCCAGCTCGTAGGGGATCTCGTGCTCATCCAACTCACCGCGCGCTTGCGGCGACGCCTGCTCGTCCATGACGATCAGATCGAAATCGCGCAGCGGGGCGAGCCGGTGCAGGGCGCTGCGACCGAGCTTGGAGTGGTCGAGCAGCAGCACCCGCTTGCGGGCGGCCCGTAGCATGGCGCGCTTGACCGCCACCTCGTGTTCTTCCTGGTGGTAGGCATGGTCGCCGGAGACCGCGGAGACCGACATGAACAGGATGTCGACGCGCATCGCTTCGATCGCCTCGATGCACTGGACGCCGAGGAACGAGTCGTGTGTGGGGTGATACCGGCCGCCGAGGGCGATGAGGTCGATACCCGACGCGTCGACGAGAAGCTTGATGGTCTCGACGTAGTTGGTCGCGATGGTCAGCGGGGTGATTTCGGTGAGCAGCTTGGCCAGCGCCAGCGCCGAGGTGGAGTCGTCCAGCATCACCGACATCCCCGGCTCGATCAGGTTGCGAGCCTGCCGGGCGATCGCCGCCTTCTCGGCGCGCATCGCGGCGAGGCGGTAGGCCACGTTGCTCTCGAACACGCCCGATGGCTGCGCGGTGACGCCGCCCCGGAACTTCCGCACGACCCCCTGGCGTTCCAGCTCTTCCAGGTCACGGTAGATCGTCATCTCGCTGACCTGGCACATCTGGGCCAGCTCGGCGACGGTGACAGATTGGCTGCGCACCACATGCTCGCTGATCGCCTGCCGGCGCTGCGCCGGTGTCTGTTGTTGCGCGCTCATGCGTTCCCCGCTCTTCGTTGTCGTCGCGGTCATGTCGTCGCGGTCGTGGTCGTCGCAGCTAATTTAACACAAAGGCTGTGAAAACCTCACCTCAACCTGTTGACTAACGCCAGATTGCCGAACAGATCTCACGCCGCCACGTTGACGACACCGTCCTCAACGAGAAAGTGCGCAGGCCGACACAACTCTGCGCCTCAAGATAACGATCCCGTTGGTGGTGTAGATGATCTTGCGCACCTCGGGTGGGAAGACGAGGAAGGGGATGAACCTCTCCGTGCGACACGAGGTCGCACGTTGTAAGTGGATAGCCAAGGGAGGTCGGCTGATGTCGATGGTGTAGTCCCAGGTCAGTGCTCGATGACCTGTCCCCGCCCTGGCGTGCGTCGCGGGTAACCGCGGGGTGCGAAGCCCG
>WHSS01000192.1 GCA_009379975.1 Actinophytocola sp. | reverse complement strand
GGCGGCGGCTGTCCCGGTGGCCGGCCCTGCCTGCCCTGGCGGGGCCCGCCACGAGGCACGCCGCCTGACTCGTCTCCCCCTGGCCACGCGGGCCGTTCGCCGGTGGGTGGGGGCGCTTCGCCGCGCCGCGGCACCCGCCTCGGGGTCGCTCGGCCACCTTGCGGGGGCCGCTGCTGCCCCGGCGGGGGCGCCGATGGCCACTGCGGCTCATCAGCGGTGGGCCATTGCCGTCCCGCAGCGGGATCCTGATCGCCCTGGGGCCATTGCGGCTGCCCGGGTCCGTCCATCGAATGCCGCCCGTCGTTATTCATAAGCCGGGCCGTTCACCAGAAACATGCATGTCGCCATCCGCCGTGATCTCCCCCGATCTCCACCCGTCGCCCGACCACCACCCCTCATCGAGGCGCTCCGCGCCACTGCCCCTCTCCGGGCCTGGCGCCCACCATCGCTGGATCGGGTTGTGAATAGTCCTCCCGGCTTGTGGTCGTCACTCATGAGCGAACCTCCCAGACAAACGTCTCAGCGCATCCAGCGTAGGACGGGCCCCGCGGCGTCCTGTCGCGGCATCGATAACCGTCACCGAGTCGCGGACCTTCGCGATCGGGTACGGGGTGTCGGAGCGCGCGTGCCGGGCTCACCGGTGCCCAGGACATAGGACATAGCCAGGTGGTTCCAGCCGCATGCATCACACACTTCAACCACATAGACGGTGAACTCCGCGAAAAGGTTCGCCATGCGTTCGAGTTCGTCCGGCTTCCGCGCCGACCCCGCCGCGTGCTTGAGTTCGTCGCCGTAGACCCAGGCGACCAGGGTCAGCCGGCTCTTACGGCACACCGGGCAGGTGTGATCGGTGCGCTCGCCGTGGAACTGGGCGGCACGTCGCAGATACGGGCCGGCGTCACAGACGTCGTTCGCCGACACCCGTCCAGCGCGCAGCTGCCCGAGCAGCGCACGGCGCTGCAACGCGTAGTCCACGATCTGCCGCTGGTTTCGCACACAGAAAGGGTAACCGTCTTTCGTCGGACGGTGGGCCGCGATCGCGGCTGGACCAGACCTCCAGGTTTACCTGCGGCACCTGGGTGCGCTCGATGTATCGGCGCGATATACTCGACACAGCTATACATACCTCGATCGGCGCAGCGCCGGTCGACACGGAACTGGAGAACCAAGGAGGTGCCGGATGCTGGAGTTCGCGATCCTCGGACTGCTGCACGAGGCACCTATGCACGGCTATGTACTGCGTAAACGCCTGCACGACACGCTGGGCATGTTCCGGACGTTCTCCTACGGTTCGCTGTATCCGACGCTGAAGCGGCTGCAGCGAGCAGGGTTGATCGTCGAGGAGCCGGCGTCCAACGCCGACCCCGAGCCGTCACCACGTACGGTGCCCGCGGCTCAACGTGGCCAAAGTCGCACTTGGGGCCGCAAGGCACGCCGGGTGTACAAGCTCACAGCCGAGGGCAAGGAGCGCTTCGCCGAGATGCTCGGCGACGCCGGGCCGCAAACGTGGGACGACGAGGGCTTCGGTGTGCACCTCGCGTTCTTCTCCCGGACGCCCGCCGACGTACGCATGCGGATCTTGGAAGGGCGCAGGCGGCGCGTCGAGGAACGGCGAGAAGGCTTGCGGGCCGCGCTCGCACGGGCCGAGGAGAAGATCGACCGCTACACCCGGGAGCTGCACCGGCTCGGCCTGGAAAGCAGTGAACGAGAGGTTCGCTGGCTCAACGAACTGATCGCGCACGAGCAAGCCGAACAACGCGGCCAGAGTTGACCCGCATCGTTCGCAGCACGACACAACAACACGTCTGAAAGTCAAAGGAGAACCGGCATGGGCGAGAACGGCCAGAGCATAAGGGTGGCCATCGTTGGCGTCGGCAACTGCGCGGCGTCCCTGGTGCAGGGCGTGCACTTCTACCACGACGCCGATCCCAGTGCGCGCGTGCCGGGCTTGATGCACGTGCAGTTCGGCCAGTACCACGTCCGCGACATCGAGTTCGTCGCCGCCTTCGACGTGGACGCCAAGAAGGTCGGGCGTGACCTCTCGGAGGCGATCGTCGCCAGCGAGAACAACACCATCAAGATCGCCGACGTGCCGCCGCTCGGCGTGAGTGTGCAGCGTGGCCACACCCACGACGGCCTCGGCGAGTACTACCGCGAGACCATCACCGAATCCGACGAGGCGCCGGTCGACGTCGTGGCGGCGCTGCGTGAGGCCAAAGCCGACGTGCTGGTCTCCTACCTGCCGGTGGGCTCCGAGGACGCCGACCGCTTCTACGCCCAGTGCGCCATCGACGCGGGCGTCGCGTTCGTCAACGCCCTGCCGGTGTTCATCGCCACCGACCCCGAGTGGGCCAAGAAGTTCGAAGACGCCGGCCTGCCGATCGTCGGCGACGACATCAAGTCGCAGGTGGGTGCGACCATCACGCACCGGGTGCTGGCGAAGCTGTTCGAGGACAGGGGCGTGGAGTTGCAGCGCACCTACCAGCTCAACTTCGGCGGCAACATGGACTTCCAGAACATGCTGGAGCGTAAGCGGCTGCAGTCGAAGAAGATCTCCAAGACCCAGTCGGTCACCTCGCAGATCCCGCACGAGATGCAGAAGGCCGACGTCCACATCGGCCCGTCGGACTACGTGCCGTGGCTCGACGACCGCAAGTGGGCCTACATCCGGCTGGAAGGCCGCGCATTCGGTGACGTGCCGCTGAACCTGGAGTACAAGCTCGAGGTGTGGGACTCGCCGAACTCGGCGGGCATCATCATCGACGCCGTCCGCGCCGCGAAGATCGCCAAGGACCGCGGCATCGGCGGCCCGATCCTGTCGGCGTCCTCATACTTCATGAAGTCGCCGCCGGTGCAGTACAGCGACGCCGACGCGCACGACGCCGTGGAGAAGTTCATCGCGGGCGAGATCGACCGCTGAAAGACGCCTTCAGTCCACTGGGCGGAGTGAAAGACGCCTTCAATCCGTTGAACGGACTGAAAGCGTCTTTCAGCGCGAGGGTTACTTTTGCCACACCGCGACCACGGCGCCTCGGGGCTGCGAGTCACCGCCGTCGGGCCAATGCGACGCGGGGTTGTCCGCGCTGGCCCCGTCGATCTCGCCCGGGTGCTGCACCGTCACCAACACCAGGTCGTCCATGATGACCGGGCCGCAGGTCTCCGCGCCGATCGGCACGGTGAGGAACTGCTTGACGTGCCCCCGCTCGGCGCCGGTCAGCGGCACCGCGAACAGCCCGTCGTTGGTGCCGAGCGCGTTGCCGTCGGTGGAGATCCACAGGTTGCCGTAGGAGTCGAACGCGACGTTGTCCGGGCAGGAGATCGGGCTGACCTGGCTCTTGTCGTAGCCGGCGAAGTAGGTGCTCTCATCGTCCGGGTCACCGCACACCAGCAGGAGCTTCCAGCCGAACGTGGTGGCGGTGTTGTCGTCGCCCGCTTCCGCGAGTTCGAGGATCTGGCCGTGCCGGTTGCCGTTGCGCGGGTTCGCCTCGTCCGCCGGTGCCTGACCGGTCGCGCCGCGCCTGCTGTTGTTGGTCAGCGCGGCGTAGACCCGGCCGGTCTTCGGGTTCGGTTCGACGTCCTCCGGCCGGTCCATCTTGGTGGGCCCGACCTTGTCGGCGGCCAGCCTGGTGAAGATGTAGACCTCCTCGGCAGTGAACCCGTCGACGAACGAGGTGTCGTTGTGCGCGAGCGGGATCCATTCGCCGGTGCCGTCGAACTCCCCGTCGGCAGGCAGCGCGCCGGAGCCGTCGATCTCCCCTTCCGGGCTGTCGCCGGTGAACTTGGCGACGTAGAGCGTGCCGGAGTCGAGCAGCCGCTTGTTCCGCTCGCGGGCGTGCCGGGTCGTGCCCGGCTTGTACTTGCCGTCGGTGACGAACTTGTACATGTAGTCGAACCGCTCGTCGTCACCCATGTAGACCACTACGCGGCCGTCTTCGGCGACAATCACGTTGGCGCCTTCGTGCTTGAAGCGACCCAGCGCGGTGTGCTTGATCGGCGCCGACTCCGGGTCGAGCGGGTCGACCTCGACGATGTAGCCGAACCGGTTCGCCTCGTTCGGCTCCTGGGTCAGGTCGTAGCGGCTGTCGAAGCGCTCCCACTTGCGACTGCTGGCGCCGCCGGTCATGCCGTAGCGGGCGAGCCGGGCCTTCGTCTCCGGGTCGGAGACCTGCCCGCCGTTGGCGAAGTACTGGTTGAAGTTCTCTTCCCCGGACAGGATGGTGCCCCACGGCGTCACGCCACCGGCGCAGTTGTTCTGCGTGCCGATGACGGTGGTGCCGGTCTTGTCGGCGGAGGTCTTCAGGTACTTCGAGCCGCGGGCCGGGCCACGCACGTCGAAGGCCGTCGAGGCGAGCGTGAGCCGCCGGTTGTATGCCGGGTCGACCTTGGCGACCAAGCCACCGTCGGGGCCACGCTCGACCTGCACGACGCCCATACCGTGCGATTCCCAGGCGATCTTGGCCTGCTCCTCGGTCGGGTTATCCGGGTCGTAGTCGCGGAACATGAACTTTTCGCTGGTGTATTCGAAGTTGCTGACCATCAGCCAGGCATCGTCGCGGCCGGGGATCGGCACCAGGCCGCAGAAGTCGGCGTTGAAGCCGAACTGGCCCGCCTGGGCCTCAGCGCGCTGGTTGTCGAAGTCGAACGCCGGGGCGCCGGGCACGACCGGATCACCCCAGGCGATGACGACCCCGTGCTCGTAGCCGTCGGCCACCACGACCGCGTCCTCGGTGTTCGGTGCGACCGGGGTGAAGTCGGTGCCGGGAGCCGCGCCGGCCTGGCGAGCGAGTGCCGGCACGGCAGCGGCGGCGTTGTTCGCGAGCGCGGGGCCGCCGAACGCGAGGGCGCCACCGGTAGCCGCCGCGAACACCGCCCCGGCACGAAGCACGCCGCGCCGGGTCAGCACGTTCTTGACGACGTCACCGAAGTAGGCATTGTCACTGGTGTTCGGCGCTGGGTGCGAGCAGGCGTTGCCGCACCGGTACTCGCAGGTCACGGCCGCGCGGCCGGAAGTTCGCGGGGTAAGCAGCGGCAGCAAGCGCCGCTTCTCGTCTACGGGGGACACCGGGCCTCCATGGTGGTGGGACTCGTCAGCAGGGAACGAGCCGACGCTATGCAACCGCGACGAGCACCGGGCCACGATCAGGTGAATGGCCGGCGAACACTAACCCGGGCGTAGCTGGCTCCGCCCTTCGGTCGTGCGTGAAACCCCTTGCCCCGGCACGCTTGATCACTCACGACGGGGCGCTCGACTGTGTCGCGCTGGACACCCCGGCGCAGGCCAGCACGATGCCGGTCAGCGACTCGATCAGCCGCTCCCTGGACAGCGGCAACCTGCCGTCCAGGTACGCACTGCCGACCTCGACCAGCGCGCCCACGCCGGCCAGCGCGTTGATATGGGCGTCGACGTCGTCAGCGCGCCCGCCGAACTGCTTCGCCGAGAGCCGTGCGATCAAGCCCGCCTGATCCCGCATGGCTTCCTGCCTGCGTCG
Source organism: Actinophytocola sp. (assembly GCA_009379975.1). Classification (GTDB taxonomy): domain Bacteria; phylum Actinomycetota; class Actinomycetes; order Mycobacteriales; family Pseudonocardiaceae; genus WHSS01. Next base: position 3,331 of record WHSS01000192.1, on the reverse strand, counting down.
TAGCAGCGGCTGATGCGCCGTCGCCTCGATCGCGAGCAGCCTGCCCTTACGCGGATCGGCGGTGACCATGTCGACGCCCGCGGTGATCACCGCCCGCACCGTGCTCGCGAAGTCATGCGGGGCGTGCTCGATGGCGTCCAGCACGACGGCGACCCCCTCCGCCACCACGTGGTCGTATACCGCGATCAGTAACCCGTCGCGGTCGGGAAACGCCTGGTAGAAGTAGCGCTCGGTCAGCCCGGCCGCGCGGCACACGGTGCGCACCGTCGCCGCCGCCCAGCCATGGTTGCCGATGACCTCGAGGCCCGCCTCGATCAACTGCGCACGCCGCTCTTCGCGTCGCTGATCGGCGCTGACTCCCCGCCACTGTCTCGTTGGTTGATCCCGCACACCACAATGTTGACATCGATGGTTGTCCAAGTCTAGTTTGGGAGTCGACGAACCATGCCGTCACAGGCAGAGGAGGAACCCTCGATGGCCGCAACGCGACCGGAGGAAGGCGAGGCGAAAGCGCTCGTCCTCGGACCGGAGTCGGTGTCCTGGCGCAAGTCCAGCGACATCCGTGGCTTCTTCGGCGCGGGCTATGCCCTGCTGCTGCAGACCGCGCACCCCACGATCAGCTCCGGCGTGCGGGATCACTCGAACTACCAGAACGAGCCGTGGCAGCGGCTACTACGCACGCTCGATTACGTCAACCTCACCGTCTACGGCGGGCAGGACACCATCGAGGTGACCCAGCGGCTGCGCGAGATGCACAAGCGGATCAAGGGCACCAACCCCGACGGCTCGAAGTACCACGCGCTCGAACCCTCGGCCTACGCCTGGGTACAGGCCACCCTGGTGCACGCCATCATCGTGGTGAACCGGCGGTTCCTGCGCACCATGACCGAAGCGGAGTTCGAGCAGCTCTACGACGAGTGGCTCGGCCTGGCGCGACTACTCGGGGTGCGGGACGGCGACCTGCCGCGCGACTACGCCGACTTCGACGCCTACTTCGACCGGATGATGGCGGAGCAGCTCGGGCGCACCGAGTCGGCGATCGACGTCATCGAGAGCATGAAGCGCCCCGCGCGCCCACCGTTCCTACCGTCCTGGACCCAGCCGCTGTGGCGGTTGGCGTTCTTCCCTGCCTCATACCTGCTGCTACTGGTCACCACCGGGCTGCTGCCGCCGGTCCTGCGGGAGCGGCTCGGGCTGAAGTGGAGCCCGTGGCGCGAGCGGCAGCTCAACGCCGTCGCGGCCGTCTCCCGGGCACTGACCCCGCTGCTGCCGAGGTCGTTCAAGATCACCGGACCGAACTACCTCAAGATGAGGCGCAAAGCGATCAGGCATGACGAGTTCGCCCCGTCCAAGTACCGGAAGGACCATTCACAACCAGATCCAACGATGACGGGCCGGAGGCCCGTCTGAGAGATCGGGGGAGGTCACGATGGATGGCGACATGCATGGCCTTGGTGAATTGCCCGACCAATGAATAAGACACAGCTTCAGCCGATGTAGGAGATCTTCCAGCGACCCTTCTCGTTCTCCATGTTGTAGGAGTCGGTCTTTTCCGGGTCGGTGCGGTTGCGCTTGGCGATCAGCTTGTGGTTGGCGACGGCTTCCTTGCCACCCTTGGCGATCTCGACGTCGGCGGCGGCGATCTTCAGCGCCGAAAGCTTGCTGTCGCCGAGCTCCTTGTGCAGGTGCTCGATGCCGGCCGGGCAGTCCGACGCGCCGGGGTTCTGCGCGTAGACGCCCTGCAGGTCCTTGGTGAGCAAGGCACACGCGCGTTTGCCGTCGCCCTTGTCGACGGCGCGCTGGAACTTGACGATCACGTCGACCACGGCTTGTTCCGGCTTCGGCTCTGGCTCCGGCTTCTTGGTGGTGGTCGACGGCGCCGCGGCGGATGACGCCGAGGGGCTCTGCCCTGCGACACCGGCCGGCTCGTCACCGCACGCGCCGAGCACACCCATCGCACCGAGGACTACGGCGGTTACGGCCAGGCCGCTTCGGCCCCATCGCTGAGAAGTGGACATCGGAACTGTGTAGCACGCTAACGCCGTTTACGCAGGCCAGACGTGATACGGCGCATATGTCAGCGTGCTCACTGCGCGCCATTTGCCACCGGAGCCGCGCATGTAATAGGTACAAGGAACGTCGGCCGCACCCCGGCTTGCCGACGGCGCCTGCTCGGATGGTGGAGGCGATCTGCAGGTACTGCGGGGTGAGGCCCTGCCTGCGGCAGGACGACGCGACCCGCTCGACCGTGCCCGGATCGGCGACCACCATCAGCAGTTCGACCCCGGAGTTCTGCGCCTGGATGCATTCGGCGGTGAAGTCGGCCTGAAACACCGACATCCTGGCGCGGTAGCGCGGATCGAGGCCCGCTCGCTTGGCCCCGCCCTTACCGAACAGTTCCTTCTCGACGAATGTGCAGGACTCCGTCTCGCTGCAGAACAGCCCGCCGAACTTCTTACTCTTCGCGTGCTTGGCGCCGACCAGGGCAGTGCCATAGATCTGCGCAGGCGACCCGGGACACTGCCGGAAGAGCATCGGACTGGCCGTCCACTCGGGACCGCAGCTGCCGCCGACGACCGGCACCTTCTCGTCTTCGACGTACTTCCGCCACGAATTCAGCGTCTCGACCACCGACATCGCCGCCACGACTGCCACCGCCTTGCGGTCCTCGACCAGTTCCTTCATCAGGCTGCGCGCCTTGGCCGCGTCGCCGCCGTCGTCCATCACGTAGAACCTTGACCGGGTGACCGTTGATACCGCTCTTGGCGTTGATGTAGGCGCCCCAGACCTGCAACGCCCGCGCGCCTTGCGCGAGCGCGGTCCCGCCTGGCCCGGAGTAGCTGCCGACGGTGCCGATCACGATGGGGTCCTTACGGGCACCATCACCGGACTTCGCACCGGTGTCCTCCGGTCCACCACCCCGTTGCGCGTCCTGACCAGCCTTGGCACCGTCGCCCGACTTCGCGCCGCGGGTCGACCCGGCCTTGCCCTCGGGGCCGCCGGCCTCGCCGGTCGTTGCCGGGTCGCCAGGGGCCTTGCCCACGGCACCGGCGGGGTCGTTGCCTTGACCGCTACCCGCCGTGGCACCGGCTCCGTCGGCCGCACGGACGATCGTGTCGTGGTCCACCCGGGTGCCGCAGGCCGCGAGGAGCAGGCTCACGGCCGCGGCAAGAACGACCACACTGCGGGTGCGTCGGCGGATCATCACGATTTCACTCCTGTCACTCCCGTTCGGCGGTCCTGCTGCGTACCGAGGTACTGCGCCATGAGCCGGTCACCGTCGACCTCGCCGGGTTCGCCCGCGAAGTCGCCGGGTTCGCCCGCGAAGTCG
>WHSS01000200.1 GCA_009379975.1 Actinophytocola sp. | reverse complement strand
CGAAGAAACTACGCCCACCACCACCTCTAAAATCGCCCGCCGAATACCGCACGCCCGAACAGGGTGGTGCGAAACAGCTACTGGACGCAGCTGGATTCACTGTGGTCGCTCTGGCAACCACAGTGAATCCAGCCGGAATCCCGCTGTCGAGAAAGGCGGAAAGGTCGAGCCTCCGCCCAGACAAATTGGTCGCCAAAGCAACCAATTGCCTCACGATCATCTCACCTGCTCAGCGCGGGTGGACCCGCTGCCAGCGGAAAAGTTGCTCGGCGCGGGGGTCGACGGTGACCCGCAGCCATTCCGATGTCGTCTCCCCTTCGATCACGATGCGGGTGAGATTGGGCACGGGCTCGCTGATCCCGTACCCGGCGTGCCCGTCGGCGAGCGGTTTGTCGACCAGGTACCGGTGGCTGTCACCCTGCAGGAGCAGCACATCGCCGTCGAAGGCCCGGGATCGGTCGGCCAGCCGCCGCACGATCTCGGCGAATCCGGAGTTGCCGCCGCCGATGAACGTATCCGCCTGCATGCTGATCACGACCCCACGCAGCCCCCGTTCCTCAGCCACGTCGAACGCGCCGTCGACCCAGGCGAGCGCCGCTTCGGTGCGCGCCTCGACCTCGGCCAGCCTGCGTTCGGTCTGCTCGGCCGTCTCCGCGCCGCCGAACCACGGCGCGAGCCCGTTGTTGGATCCGACCGCGTGCACCGCGGCCACCACCGTCTGGGACTCCACCCACCGCGTGTTCTCCGCAAACGTCGCGTGAGCGGGATCGTTGGCCTGGGTGTCCAGCGACATCGGCCGCACCCCGTGCGCGGAACCCGGCTCGCCGAAGAACACCGACCGAATCGCGTCGAGACGTTCCAGCGGGTCGTAGGCGCCGTTGTTCGCGCGGTGGCAGTCGGTCCACTCGTTGTCGCCCGGGGTGTAGATGACGGGGTCGAGGAACCGGTTGAACTCGCTGAAGACGTGGTCGAAGTACTCGTCGGTGCACAGGCTGCTGCCGTTCTTGATGTCACCGAGGTGAACGACCTCCCGCACCCGGGGGTCCCGGTTGATGTCGTCGATCAACTGCGGGAAGGACGCGACCTGCTCCGGCCCATACGGGGTGTCGCCGATGACCGCGAGCGTGAGCGGCGCTGCCGGAGCGCGCGCGTCCAGGCCGGCACTGGCGGGCGAGATCGAGACCGACACGAAGGCGGCAACGGTGACGGACAGGGTGGCGAGAAGGCGTCGAGGCATGTTTCGTAGCGTCCCCCGTACGAGTGACGGGCGGATGGCGTGTATCCCGTGGTTGGCTGACCTGAGGCTGAAGACGAAACGACGAAGCGGCCATCGGTCGCAAAATGAGCTCGACCGGTGTCGAATCCGTAGGGTCGTCGATCGTCATAGGGGTGAAGGAGGTGTTCGGGCATGAAATACGTGCTGATGTTCTGCGAGACCGAGCAATGGGAGAAGGACTGGGAGGCAATGGACCAGGCCGAACGTGACCGCGGCTTCGAGCGAGTTCAGGCTTGGCTGGCCGAGAACTCGGACAAGATCCTGCACCACCGCAAACTGACCGGGCCCGAGACGGCGACCACTATCCGACTCGACGGCTCCGTCGAACCGATCGTCACAGACGGGCCGCTCGTCGAGGGGAAGGAAGTGATCAGCGGTTACGCCGAGGTCGAGGTGGCCGATCTGGACGAGGCCATCCGCATGGCGCGAACCTGGCCGGCCTGCCCGCTGGTGGAGATCCGCCCGGTGTTGATGTGACTCAGGCCGATCTCGTGCTCGCGCAGACGGTGCGCGAACACGGCAGCCGGCTGGCGGCGTCGTTGATCACGCTGCTGGGTGACTTCTCCGCGGCCGAGGATCTTGTCGCCGACGCGGTGGAGAAGGCGCTGCGCGTCTGGCCGGTGGAGGGTGTTCCGGACCGGCCGCAGGCGTGGCTGTTCAGTGTCGCGCGGCGACGCGGGCTCGACGTTCTCCGCCGGGAAGCGAACCATCAAAGCAAACTGCAACAGCTTCACTGGCCCGTGCAGCCGGAGCCGGACGATCGGCTGCGTCTGATGTTCACCTGCTGCCACCCCGCCCTGTCGCGTGAGGCACAGGTCGCCCTCACGCTGCGCATCGTCTGCGGATTGAGCACCGGCCAGATCGCCAAGGCGTTTCTCGTGCCGGAATCGACCGTGGCGCAGCGGATCACCCGCGCTAAGCGGAAGATCACCGAGGCGGGTATTCCGTATCGCTTGCCTCGCGACGACGAACTCGGCGATCGTCTGACCGAAGTGCTGGCCGTGGTCTACCTGTTGTTCAACGAGGGATACCTGGCGACCGAGCGGGCAGGGCCGCGAGACCTGAGCGAGGACGCCGAATGGCTTGCCAGCCTGACGGACCGGCTCCTGCCGGACGAACCGGAAGTGATGGGGCTGCTGGCGATGATCCGGCTGCACCGCGCCCGGCCCGTATCAGCTGCAGGCGGCCATCGTCGCCTGCCATGCCGAAGCGCCGACCTGCGAAGACACCGACTGGCCGCAGATCGTGGTGCTCTACGACATGCTGCTGCGCATGGCTCCGTCGCCGGTGATCCGCCTGCACCGGGCGATCGCGCTCCGGCAGATCGACGGCGCCGCGGCCGCGTTGACGGCGGTGGAAGAACTGGCTTCATCCCTGCAGCGTTATCACCTGTTCCACGCCACCCGAGCCGAACTGCTACGCGAACTCGGCCTCGCCGACGACGCACGCCAAGCCGACCAGCGCGCCCTGGAACTGACCGTCAACCCGGCCGAGCAAGCCCTCCTCGAAGAACGACTCCGGCGAGTCCGGACATGAAAGGTGCGACAGACATGGATCTCATGGCCATGGCGCAAGACGAACGCCAGGAGCTCGCGACGTTTCTCGCGACGTTGACGCCCGAACAATGGGAAGCGCCGACCTTGTGCACGCGCTGGTCGACGGCACCGTCCATCACCAGGACATCCGACGCCCACTGGGTATGCCCCGCGTCATCCCACCCGAACGACTCAAGCGCGTGCTCGATGCGGTACCGGGCAACCCGAGACTCGGAGCGGGCCGGCGCATTCGTGGCCTGCGGCTACAGGCCACCGATCTCGACTGGGCGATCGGCGAGGGCCCCGAAGTCCACGGCACCGGGGAAGCGCTGCTCATGGTCATGACCGGGCGCCGCGGCATTGTGAGCGAGCTTGCCGGCCAGGGCACACCCACGCTGGCCGCCCGCGTTGACGGCAAGGCGGCGTGAATAAGACCTCTCGAGCAGATACCGCCTCATGATCACCTGGCCGTTGGCCTCGGTCGGCCTCAGACTGGACCAACGACCGCTCGGGAGGCGCCCGTGAACACGATTCTGTTCAGTGCGTTCGGCGTCGATTGGACCGTGGCCATCCTGCTGATCCCCGTGTTCAGCGGTGTCATCGGTTATGGCACGAACTGGGTGGGCATCAAGATGATGTTCTATCCGGCCGCACCCAAGAAGTTCGGGCCGATCAGGCTGCACGGGCTGATGATGCGCCGCAAGGCCGACATCGGACACGAATACGCACAGATCTTCGCGCACGATCTACTCACGGCACCCAAGATTGTCGACCGGATGCTCAACGGCCCGGGCGGCGACCGCACGCGCAAGCTGATCGCCGACACCATCACCCCGATCATCGAACGTAATGCCGGCGCCGCCAGACACCTGGTCCGCATCGCGGCGGGCAAGCGATACGAGGAGATCCCGGCCACCGTGGCCGACACCGCCGTCGACATGGCACCCGGCTTCATCACCGAGCACGCGCACTTCATCCAGCAGCGCCAGGACAAGCTCGCACGGTTGATCGGCCGCCGCATGGGCGAGCTGAGCTGGCCCGACTTCCAGCGGCTTATGCGCTCCCCTTTCGAGCAGGACGAATGGATAGCCATCATGGTCGGCGCCCTGCTCGGCTTCGGCGCGGGCGTCCTCCAGGTCGCCGTCACCCTCGGCGGCCTGTGACCACCGCCGAAGAACCCCACGTCACCGCTCGTGAACCGCACCCAAGAGGGGCTTCACGTCGATGACGGGCGTCCCGTCGATCGCCTCGAGATCGCGCACCGTGATGACGTCTCCCGCGATGTCGATGATCGTGACCGCGTGCATCCCGATCGGATTGGGCCGGTCCGCCGACCTCGTGGAGAAGACACCTTGACGTGGCCGGCTGACGTCGTCTCGCGGGTGCACCGACAGGACGTCTCGGCGACCCTGATGAAGCCACGTGAGCACCATGATCTTGTCACCCACGCGCAGATCCGCCATCGCATCCCGCATCTCGGGGTGGAACACGATGCCGGCCTGCGGCGCCCCTTCATCACCTTGGCGCGGCGCGGCATCGCGGTCGGTCAGCGGCGACTCGACCCGTCCCACGGCCCAAAGCTGATCTGACAGCAGGTCCATGCCATTACCTCGATCCTTGTCAGTTCACTACCCGCATTTCAGCACTGGCGAGAAAGGCGTCTCGGGTCGCAGAGGTGCCGTGCTCGGGCCATAGCGCGATCAGCGGCGCGTAGATCGGCGGAGTAAGCGCGACGACGCCGGAGACGGCCCCGGTCGGCGCGGTGACGAACGCGACGTGACCCGTACCGACTACCGCCGTGCGAGACCACGGACATGACGCATTCCCCGGCACAACCCGAGGTCGATCTCGCCATCGAGCAGCTGGTCGCAAAGCGCGTCCGGATAGCGCTGGTGCGGTTCTATCCGCACGCCCGGATGCCGGGACCGGACGACCCGGAGCAGCGTGCCGATCTCCTCACCGGTGACGGCGGGAGTGTGTCCGAGGCGGAGTACGTCACCATGCCGACCGTGTTCACCGCGACGTCGACGCCGCCGAACTCGTCCACTGTGGTGTCGAACAACCTGCGCACCTCACTGACCTGCGTGAGGTCGCCCTGCACCGCGATCGCACGACGTCCCGCCGCACGCACCGCCTTGGCCGTGTCCTCGGCGTCACCCGCGGAGCTGTCATCGTGGTAATGCACCACCACGTCCGCGCCCGCCTCGGCGAACCGCCTGCTGAGCACGCCTCCGAGGTTCTTGGCGCCACCGGCGATCACGGCGACCTTGTCCCGCAACGTGTGATCGGTCATCAGCTGTTTCCCTTTCTGGAGCTGGCTTTCGTCCTGCACCAGCCACGCTAGAAAGGTCCTCATGCCCAGGGGAAACACCGAAGTCGGGTGACCTCACAACAACAATGGATAACCGCACGTCAAGACGGGGCGCGGCATGCGGGCTCGCTCAAAACTCAGCAATGCTGCCCGTGATGTTCGAGGACGACGGAAGCGACCGCCAGATCCTCCCACGCCATTCCGACGCTCTTGAAGATGCGCGAAGAGGCCGAGTCGGGCTTCGCCTCGCCGCGGACCAGTGCCCCGAGTTCGATCAGGTCCTCGGCGTCGATCCGTCCGGCTGCTAAGGCCTGCACGACTTCGCCCGCCTCCCGCTCCGCCACCGGCCTGGTCTCCACGACCACTGTGGACTGTGAGATCAGGTCGTTCGCGATCTCGGCGGCTTCCGGTTCATGCGAGCCGACGGCGACGATCACCGCGTCGGAGGCCACGTCGCTCCGCGATACGACGGGTGTCCGTGCCGTCGTGCAGCAGACCACGAGTTCAGCGTCGACGAGGTTCTCCCTCGACGCCACCGAGGCATCTATCCCCTGTTCCAGCGCCTGATCGACCAGCCGGGCGGCTTTGGCCCGGTCGCGGCCGACGACGTCGAAGTGAACACCGAGATGGTCCTCATGAAAAACGCGCATATGGCTCCACGCCTGGACTCCTGATCCGAGGACGGCGACGCGCTCGACCGGCCGCGGGAGCAGGTGTCGCACGGCCACTGCCGACACCGCGGCGGTCCGGATGCCCGTGAGCTCCAAGGCGTCCATCAGTGCGACCGGAGTGAGCGTGGCGGCATCGAGTAAGAGGTAGAGCCCTTGAATGCGGGGCAGACCTACCGTCGGGTTGTCGGGCGCGACGGACGCGATCTTCACCCCGGCGTGCCTGCCACCCCATGACGGCATCAGCAGCAACTGACCGGACGGGAAGCCGTGGACGCCCCGAGGCGGGTCATGGACCCCGGTGGCGGGGTCGCGCGCGGCGGCCTCGAGCGCGTCGACGATGACGCTCGCCGGAACACGGCGGACGTCTTCGTCGGTCAAGTGTGGCAGCGTCATCGACGTCACCGATCTGTGTCAGCGGCTGAGCCTTGATCGTAGCTCGACTCGGAATCTGGTCATCGGGTCACGTCCGGCAGCGCATCGGTCATGGCTGCGACGGTAGCTGCCGGGCAAACTACGCGAACAACCGCAGCTTCACATCAGATATCTGTCAGTGATCTGTCAGCGATCGGGATCATGCTCGCGTGCATCTTCCCGCTCGAGGAAGTGACGGAAGACCACTCCGGTCACGGCTATCCCGACAGCCAACCGCAAGGAGCAGGAATGACCGATCGGAACGCCCGCAGCATGTGGCAGCCACTCGAACCCATCCACGCCGTCACGTACTTCGCCCCCGAAGCCCGTGCCGCGAGCGACGGCGCGGGGCTGCGCGGATTCTGGATGGGCTACTTCGCGCAACGTGCGGCGCCGCGCGGGCTGCTCGGCGATGCCATCGGATCGGAGTCGATGAAGACCGCGGCGAATATCGCCTGGGACGCGGCGCCCCACGCCGCGACCGCCGGCCGGGTCTTGGCCGCGGCCAACCAGGCCCTACCGGAACCCACGGAGCCACACCTCCGGCTCTGGCAAGCGGCGACGACCTTGCGCGAGCATCGAGGCGACGGGCATGTCGCGGTCCTGCTGGCGAACGACATTTCACCGGTGGCGGCTCATCACATCAAAGCCGCCGCGGGCGAGACCGACACTGAGGCCCTGCGTACGGCACGTCAGTGGAGCGACGACGAGTGGCAGGACGGCAGAACCGCCCTCCGCGAACGGGGCTGGCTCGACGAGGCTTACGCGCTGACCATCGACGGCCGGCAGGCGCACAATCACGTCGAAGAGCAGACCGATCGGGCAGCCGCTCAGCCGTGGCGAGTGCCCGGCCGCGACCGGACCACGGCACTGGCCGAGCTGCTGCGTCCCTTGGCGGAGGCGATCGTTGAATCGGGTGTTGTGCCACACCCCAACCCGGTAGGTATGCCGTGGCCGCCGGCAACGTGGTAGATACGTCGTAACCCGAGCCGCCCGGGAGTGGCTCCGTAACGGCGAGAGGTGGAGCCGGCATGTGGACTCGAACGCGCCTGACCGAACGGCTCGGCATTGAGCTACCGATCGTGCTGGCTCCCCTGGCAGGCGGGCCCGGCACCCCGGCGCTGGCCGCCGCGGTCAGTGAAGCGGGCGGCCTGGGCACGTTGGGCGTCGGCTACCTCAGCCCGGAGAAGATGCGTGACGCGATCCTCCAGGCCCGGCGACTTACCGGTAAACCCTTCGGCGTGGGCCTGTTCGTCCCGGCTCCGGCCGACCCCACGGCAGGGATCGGCGAGGCAGTCGACGCATTGCGGCCGTTCTTCTCGGAGGTCGGCATCGAGCAGACCCCCGACGTGACAAACGCGCAGCAAGACTTCGACGAGCAACTACAGGTCGTGCTGGACGAGCAGGTGCCGGTGGTGTCCTTCACCTTCGGTGTGCCGGACCGTGCCGCCGTCGCCGCGTTGAAGGAGATCGGGGCCGTCGTAATCGCGACCGCCACGACGGTGGCCGAGGGCGTCGCGCTGGCAGACGCCGGGGTGGATGTCGTCTGCGCTCAGGGCGCCGAAGCTGGCGGCCACCGAGGCAGTTTCCTCCGTGAAAACAGTTCGGACATGATCGGCCTGGCCGCGCTCACGCCCCAACTGGCCGACACCCTGAGCGTGCCGGTGATCGCGGCCGGCGGCCTCATGGACGGCAGGGGCATCGTCGCCGCCCTCGCGCTGGGCGCCTCGGCCGCACAGCTGGGCACCGCGTTCCTGCTGTGCCCGGAGGCGGGAACCAGCGAACCGTACCGGCATGCGTTGACCGGCGCGGCTCCTGACAACACCGTGATCACGGAGGCGTTCTCCGGCAAGCCGGCACGCGGGCTACGGAACCGGTTCACCGACACCATGGCAGGTCACGGCGGGCTGCCGCCCTACCCGGTCATGAACGAACTGACGCGAGAGATGCGCCTGCGGGCCGCCGCCGAAGGGAACTCCGAGCTGCTGTCGCTGTGGGCCGGACAAGGAGCACCTCTATGCCGGCAACTTCCGGCCGGCGAGCTCATCCACGCCCTTAAGACAGAAGCGGACTCGGTCCTGCGCTCCCTGAGCTGAAAGACGCCTTCAGTCCACTGGGCGGACTGAGTGGCCCTTTCAGTCCGTTGAGCGGACTGAAAGCGTCTTTCAGCGCGGTTGGTG
>WHSS01000263.1 GCA_009379975.1 Actinophytocola sp. | reverse complement strand
GGGGGCACCAACGGAAACCGTCGCCGCGCTTGGAAGACCGAACCGGCCGCGCTGGCCGCCGAGACCGGCCTGCAGATCAGCGTCTGATCGGCGGCACGACCACCACAACCGAGCTGACCGTCACCGCCCAGCTCGATACCGGCGACTACCCGACGGGCGTCAAGATCAGTGACCGGGAGACGAAAGCGCTCCCGATCACCCGCGACGCCTGGCACGGCGACTGGAACTATCGCGTCCACCCAACACGCGACACACCCCAGCCGCACTGACCTGATTCAGCACGAGGCCCTAACAGTCGAACGACCGGGGGCGCGGCGGTGATGTGGTCGCAGATGAAGCCGGACCTTGCCCGCCCCAGTGTGAAGCGGGGCGCGGCCGGATCGGCCACGACCCAAGGATGACCCTCCGCTCCGGCCGTTGCGCTGGATGACATGACGGCAATGATCACTTGGTTCGCTGACTGCGCTTTCCCGTGGACGCAGCGGCACTCGGAGAGCCCGGACGCCTCACAGCGCCATAGAAATGGCATAGAAGTGGTGCTATCGTGAAGGCATGGCGACGACTTTCAATCTTCCACCCGAGCTGCACGAGCAGGTCCGGCGCATCGCCGCGGCCGAACGCCGCAGCATCACCCAGACCTTGATCGTCGCAGTCGAAGAGTACGTGCAGCGTAACCAGCGCGCGGCCAAGGTCGCCGCGTTGAGCGCACGTATCGCTGACGAGGACGCCGAGCTCCTCCAACGACTCGCGTGACCGAGTACCTCACTGCCGAAGATCTGCTTGTCATCGCGGTAAACGCAACGGGAGCACAGCCGCTCGTCCGCGACTACGGCCTGCCCGAGTCTGCCGCAGCGCGGCCACGGACCCGGGTGTTCGACGCGGACGCATATCCGGACTTCTGGACCAAGGCCGCAGCGCTCGGCCATTCGCTGATTCGGAACCACCCGCTGCTCGATGGGAACAAGCGCCTTGGCTGGGTCGCGATGCGGGTCTTCCTGGAATTGAACGACGTTCCCCCGCTGCGAGCCGCCGTCGACGAGGCCGAGCGCTTCGTGCTAGGCATCGCCAGCGGCGAACTGGACGAGGTCAACGAGATCGCGAAACGACTACGCGCCCTGGCGCATGACCGGACCTTGTGACACTGCGCTGCACTGCTCGCGGTGGCGACGGCCGGGCCTTCATTACTGCGCCCGAAGACGATCTTCGTCCACGGTCGCGTCCACGAAGTGTTGCCCGTGATCCCTGAAATGCCTGGGCAGACCCGAACCCCTGACCGTGGTGCGCACCCAAACCTGCATGTCACTGATGATCTTTGGCACTGGCAGTGTGGGGTTCACCGCCTGCACCGTCCACCTCGCCGGCATCGGGCACGAACCCGAATCCTGACCCCTAACGAACTTACGGAGCCACCCACTAAGCTCTACCTTGCTGGTTGCCGATGAGCTGCGAGACCGTGTCCGCCAGGGATTGGCGAACTCGCTGCGTTACCGCACAGATGTGGCCACCGCGCGGACAAGTGGGCTCGGGCGCGGTCAGCGTACGCCACGCGCCCTATTCAATCTGTACGTGACCTCCGGCCACGAAGACCCCATTGGTCCTGGTCTCGCCGATCAAGGGCAACCCGTCACCAGTCAACGGCCGTGATCCCACCATGTTCTTGATGTGGCGGACGTTCATCCGACGAAGAACCTGTAACCGCGCCAGCGAACACCCTCCCGATGAGTTTCCGGCGGTCGGGCAGTCTGTATTGCCATGGGAAAGTTGACCTATGGCATGAACGTCTCGGCGGACGGCTACACCACCGACGCGAACGGCGACCTCGGCTGGAGCGTGCCGGACGACGAGCTGCACCAGTACTGGAACGACCGGACCCGGGACATCGCGCTGTCGCTGTACGGGCGGAAGCTGTACGAGCTCATGTCGGCCCACTGGCCGACCGCCGGCCAGGCACCCGGCGTACCCCCGGTGGAGGCCGAGTACGCCCGGCTGTGGCTCGCGATGCCGAAAGTGGTGTTCTCGCAGACCCTTGAGTCGGTTGACTGGAACTCCAGGTTGGAGCGGGGTGACGTCGTCGAGGTCGCGAGGAGGCTCAAGGCCGAGACCGACGGCCTGATGGAGGTGGGTGGCGCCACGCTCGCCGCGCCCCTGGTCAGGGCCGGCCTCGTAGACGAGTTCCAGGTGCTGGTCACGCCGTGCGCGATCGGCGGCGGCACGCCGTTCTTCCCATCACTGGACGCGTGGCTGAAGCTGGAACTGGTGGAGAACCGCACCTTCTCGTCGGGCGCGGTCCTCCTCCGCTACGAGCCCGTGCGCGGCTAGTCGAACACTATCGGGTCGGGCGGGTGCCGGGGCGTGCCGGATGTTCGATTTGACAGCCAAGACGAACAATTCATCGTCGCAGCCACTGACGAAAACAACCTCGATCTCACTCTGACCGCGCATCCTGGGAGCCAACAACCGTGTCACGGCGATGAACATCGGACGGATGCCCCGACGGACCATGAATCTGCTTTGCAGCGTCGAAGGCGACGATAGAGTCGGCGTGGAATCCGACCTCGAGGCCGACGAGCGCGTTGAGGTTGAGGCCGTAGTTAATCAGGCCCTTTGACGCCGACTGCGTCCAGCCAGATGTCACGTTCGGATGTCACGTTCGCTCAGCGCGCTTCGGGCTGCACCAGCCGATAACCCGTCTTGGCCGTGAACTCGGCGGTAAGCGCGAACCTGTCACCCCGGACGAGTGTGTGGCGCCATTCGACGAGGCGCCCTCGGGACTGGCTAAGCCGGTTGATGGAGAGTGCCGCGGTCTCGGCGGTGCACCCGAGATGCGCACGTTCGGCCGGCGTGGGGACGACCGCGTGGATCTCTTCTTGGCCATGGTCGAGGTAGAGGCCGGCACGTGAGGCAAGCTCTTGGTAGAGGCCGGTGTGCGTGAAGTCCGTATCGACGATCGGCTGCGCCAGGTCGGCCGGTAGCCATACGCGATCGAACGCGAGGGGCTGATCGTCAGCCATGCGAATGCGCTCGAGGTAGACCAGCGGTGCCGAACCCTCCAGCTTGAGACGGGTCGCGACGACGCCGTCGGCGCGGACATCGAGCTTTCTCACCACGCTGCGCTGGGCCAGGCCCGCGGCTTCGACGGAAGCGAACAGGCTGTAGAGGGCCCCCATGGGCTGCCGGATCTCGCGCGGCTGCGCTACGCGAGGCTGCCGCCCGCGCCCTGCGACGATGAGCCCGTCACGCCGTAGCTGACCCAGAGCTTGACGCACGGTCTGGCGACTGACGCCGTACTCCTGGGTCAACTCCAGTTCGCCAGGGAACCGCTGCTCGAACTCTCCCGCGCCCAACCGGGAAATCAGCTCACGTTGCAGCTGCTGCCACAGCGGGACCGCATCGTTCCGGTCCAAGGTTCGCGCACGCATGTCACACCTTTCGTGACGACTGACGATACTGGGGGCGGCCTCATTGTACGAACATTGATCGGATCCGGCTTCCGCATGTCAGTGCGTATGCCGAGCTGAGAAGGTTGTTCACCACCTTGCACCGCGATACTGCGTGCCGTACCGTAAATGTACGTACTATTGGCGGCGAACCGAGGAGCTCCGGATGTACCATGCCGAGAATCTGGTGTTCAAGCAGTACTTCCTGGCCTGCTTGTCGCACGCCTCGTACCTGGTTGGTGACCGAAGCAGCGGGCGGGCAGTCGTGGTCGATCCGCAGCGCGACGTCAGCACCTACGTCGCCGATGCGGAGGCTGCGGGGTTGCGCATCGAGTGGGTACTGGAAACGCACGTGCACGCCGACTTTCTGTCCGGGCACCTGGAGCTGGCGAAAGCTACCGGGGCCCGCATCGGATACGGCTCAGCTGCCGACGTCGACTTCGACATCGAACGACTCGACGACGGTAGCCGGATCTTGTTGGGAGAAGTCGAGCTGGAAATCTTGCACACTCCCGGGCACACACCGGAATCGGTCTGCGTGCTGGTACGCACGCGAGCCGGAGACGACGTGCCGTTCGGTGTACTGACCGGCGACACGCTGTTCATCGGCGATGTCGGCAGGCCCGATCTACTGACATCGAAGGGGTGGTCCGCGCGGGACCTCGCCCGGGCACAGTACCGGTCACTCCGGGATAAGTTGCTCACCTTGCCAGATGAGACCAGGGTCTTCCCGGCGCACGGCGCGGGGTCGGCATGCGGGAAGAACCTGTCGACCGAAACCAGCAGCACCATCGGTGAACAGCGGCGCGGTAACTACGCGCTCGCACCGATGACCGAGGACGAATTCGTCGAGGCGGTCACCGCGGGCCAGTCGGCGGCGCCGGCGTATTTCGCTTACGCGTCAATCCGGAACCGGCAGCAGCGCGCCACATTGGACGAACAGCAACCCGTTCCCGTGTTGAGTTTCGACTCGTTCCGGGCCACGGTAGCCGAAGGCGCGGTGGTGCTGGACACCCGCGATCCCGATGAGTTCGCTGCCGGACATTTCCCTGGGGCAGTGAACGTGGGCCTTGCGGGTCGGTTCGCCGAGATGACCGGAGAAGTGGTGAACGCGGCCGACCCGATTGTGTTGGTGTGCGCCGGCGGCACCGCGATCGAAGCCCGGAACCGACTCGCTCGGATCGGATTCGATCGAGTTGTCGGCTGTCTTGACGGTGGCGTGGCGGCCGTTCCAAGGACGAAGTTGGCGCGGACCCGTCGTCTCGGCCCCCGTGAATTCGCCGTTGGTGCGGACCAGGCCCAGGTGGTCGACGTGCGCGGTTCCCTTGAGATCTCTGCAACCGGTGTCATCCCGGGGGCGATTCCAATCCCGCTACCCGAGTTGATTGACCGTCACGGCGAGCTATCTCCTGACCGCCCCGTCTTGGTGTACTGCGCGGGTGGGTACCGGTCGTCGATCGCCGCTTCGACGTTGCGTTCGAAGGGCTTCGGTGATGTGGCGGATCTGCTGGGCGGCTTCAGCGCTTGGGAGCAGGCTGGCCTGCCTGGAGCGGCCGTTGACCAGCGGAAACCACTTCGACCAGACCTTCAAAGGCGACGAAGTCCTTGACGTTGTGGGTGTAGAGGCGGGCGTCGTGGGCGTGCGCTGTGGCGGCGATGAGCAGGTCCATCGTGCGTGCGCGCGGTTGCCTTCCCGCCTGCACGACGGCTGCGGCCAACTCCCCGTAGCTGGCCGCGACGGCGTCGTCGACAGGCAGTGGATCGAACCTGCGCAGCAGGCTGCCTAGTCTGCGCAACCGCCGTGCGCGGACCCTCTCGGACCGAGCGACGAGCACGCCGAAATGAAGTTCGGCGATGCTACCGATACTGATGGCCAGTTCGCCGGGTATTGGTGACACGTCTGTGCCGATGAGAACGCTCGTGTCGAGGATGGCCCTCATTCGTCCGTCCACGGATCACGTAACCGCTGGTCGATAAGTTCTCG
>WHSS01000022.1 GCA_009379975.1 Actinophytocola sp. | reverse complement strand
TTTCAAAATCACCCGGAACCTACCCAGCCCCGTCCTCACCCTGACGCCACCCACCCCCAGACCGCCGCACGCCGCAGACGTCCTCACAGGAAGCGACGCGACAGACCCCCGTCCCCCTCAAACAGAGCGCCGCTCAACAACAGGTCGCTACGGCGAGCACCGGAGTAAACGGTGGGAACACCTCGTCGAAGGTCGGCCTGGACATGCCCAACGGCCATACGTCGGGTTCGCCGAGGGACGTCAGATCGTGGACGTGCACGTAGCGCAGGTGACGTTTCGGGTGGGCGGTGCGCAGGCGTTCCGCGGTGGCGGTGAGTTCGGTGGCGGCGATGTCACCGGCGGAGAGAAGTACGAGATCGGGATGGCCCGAGTCCGACAGGTGGGGCCAAACCGCGTATCCGTCGGCGACCTCGCAGGCGAGGGTGTCCAGCGGATGATCCGTCACGGGGTGTTTAGACGCAACCACCAGTGAGCATCGTCCGAGTTTGCGCACGGCGAAGGTGAGCGCGGCGGCGGCGCGGGCGGGGTCCGCCGGGGTGTAGACGTGCACGGCCGGATCTCCCGTGGCGAGGACGGAGTCGATGAGCCCGGGATTGCCGTGGCTGACCGTGTTGTGCCATCCCAAGCTGGTCAGCAGGTAGGTGATCGACGGGGTCGCGGGGCGCCCCGCCGTGACCGCCAGCCGACGGTAGGCCAGGTGCTGGGCAAGCAGGCTGGCGACGATCGGCGCGAACGCCTCGTAAGACACGACGACCGACCGGCCGCCGGCCTCGGCGTGCCCTTGGGCCCACAGATGGCAGAGCTCCTCGTTGAGCACCTCGACGATCCACGGGGGAAGCGTGCCGTCGGGCTCATCCAGCGCGATGCGGTTGGAGCTGAGCTCGTCGGGGCTGAATACCCGGATCGACCAGCTGTCATGTAAGGCCCGCAGCGTGGACGTGATCGCGGATCCGAAATCCGCTCTCACCGACCGCGCCGCTTCAGCCTGAGCCACCGAGGAAGCGATACACCCGCGTGGTGCCCCCGGTCCGTTTAACCGGGGTACCCGCGTGGCGCGTAGCCCCGCCATCACCAGCTCCGTGGGGTTTCCGTCGGGGGTGAAGAGTTCGGCGGGCCGGTAACCCGCCAGCCAGCGGGACAACTGCGTCAATTCGGCGGCGTCACCTCGCGGATCGCGCAATGGCGTCTTGTGCAGCAGCGGGGTGCCCATCAGCTCGTCCGGTGCGCCATTCCCCTTGGGGACCGTGACGATCACGACGGACGACGGTCCGTGCTCCGGGGCCCGCGATCGGTTCACCCCGCGGGAGAGCGCATCGCGAATCGCGCCGGTGCTGGTATCGGTGACGATAATCGGTTCATAGCCCAAGGCGGCGAACCACGCGGCCAGCCGTTCGTGGCCCAGAATTGAGAGCAGGGAGCGTCCGCCCATGCGCATGCCATTGAGTAACACCACAGGCAGAACCCGCCCGTGGTGACCGGTGTCGCGCAGAGCGTGTATGCCCAGCCACGCGGCGGCCGTGGCGCCGGTCTCGGCTTCGCCGTCTCCGATCAACGCGATGACCAGTCGATCGGGGACGTCCAGCGCCAGGCCGTGCGCGGTCGCAAGGGCGGGACCGAGCTGGCCGCCCATGTAGAACTGGCCGGGTATCAACGGGGTGATCTCGCTGCCGAAGCGGTCGCGGCCACGGAAGCCAGCGACGAGATGCCGCAAGCCCTCGCTGTCGAGGGAGTACTCCGGTGCGCTCGCGCCGAGGGTTCCGGTCAACCAGGCGTGGGCGCGGGCCGAGGGGGCGGCGTGCCCGGCGCCGTGAACGACGATCCGCTCGGTAAGCGGGTTGTCGATCGTGCCGAGAGCGGCGAGCACGGCGTTGACGGGCGGGCACACACCCCAGTGCCCTGACGGAACCTCGACGACATCGCCAGCGCGCAACGGTTCCCGGAGTAGCAGGTTGCGGTGTAGATACAGCTGGGCCAGGCATAGGTAGTCCAGTGCCCGGCGGACGGCGTCAGAGGAAGCGACATCGCTCTGCGCGGTCATGTCGCTGCTCGGGCGGCCTGGACGGCGATGCGGATCCGTTCGGCGCGGATCGCGGGATCACGAGCTTCGGTCACCATCAGCAGCAGATGCTGCACTTGTGCTTCCGACAACCCCTCCAAGTCGAGCTCGGCGTCCCGTAACGCAGCCTGGACGTCAGTGGGGATGCCGCGGCGTCGTTTCGCCGGGATAGCGCGCAAGGACACCGTGATCCGTTCACCCGCGTTGGCGGTGTCTGCTGGTCGGCAGGCTGTTCGGTCGTGCAGCCTGAAGATCACCCGAACCACCTGGACGGTGCCGCATCGCAGGCGATAGCGGCGTCCCCGTGACGCTCCTTCGGGCATGCGGAATGGAAGGACGAGCAGTAGCTGCCCACTCACGTCCGTGGTGATCGCCTCAGCCGTGACCTCAATGGCAGAGTCGGATGGCAGCTCAGGCAGCGGGGTGGACATCCTGGATCACCACCTCATCCAGCCCGACCACGAAACCAAGGTCGTCGATGGTGCCGCACCTGGCCGCTTTGCGCCGGAACAGCGCCTTGTCCACGGCAGAGAGCGTTTCCGCCGCGTAGGGCCGCCAGTCCGTGCCGAGACGGGGAGCTATCGTGGTACGGGCAAACGAGACTGGACGCGGGAGTTGTCGGCGGCACTGGTCGCGCAGCGCGGCGATCGAGGTCGCGAATTCGGTCGTGGTGTTCAGGACTGCGGCCACGATGACCTCGTCGCCGCCGAAGGTCGACACGCACCCGAACGGGAATGTGGTCGAGTGGAACCACGACGAGCAGATCCGCCCGAGCGTGGACATCAACGCGTTGCCGGCGAGGTGGCCGAAACTGCCCGGTTCCGTGGCGTTGGTGTTCTCGACGAAGCTCTTGAGGTGGTCTACATCTCCGATCGCGATGCCGACCCGTTGACCGTGCCGGGCTCGGTCTTCGAGGAACGACGGCAGGCAGGCGTAGAACTCGGGAAATCCGAGAAGGCCGGTGACGGGATCGGGTGTCGCGCCGGATGCCCAGGTACCGCGAAGCGGGAACGGCGCCGGCCCGTGGTGGTCGCTCATGATCAGTTCCTCCGTTCGGGTAGCAAAGACAGCACCTGGTGCAGATCGGTGACCACTGGGGCGAGCCCAGTGGGGGCGGCGGGGCCGCCGGTGCGTGGCAGGTGCACCGCTGCCCACCCCGCGTTCAACGCTCCCTTGATGTCGGCGTTGAGGGAGTCGCCGACGCTCACCAGCTCATGCGGGGCGAGCCGGGTTCGTTGTTCGACAGCCTGGAATGCTCGTCGGTCGGGTTTGCAGGCACCGATCTCCCAGCTGTGCAACACGGTTTCCGCGTAGTCGAAGTAGGCCGGAGGCCGGTGGTAGTTCGGGTGACCGATGGCGTTGGACAAGAACACGATGCGCCAGCCGGCCTCCCGCAACGTGGCCAGCACCGGTAACGCGTCCGGGTAGAGCACTGGGTGCGCGATCGCGTCGTAGCGACGGTGCACCGCGGCGAGAGCCAGCTCCTGTTTGTCCGGACACCCGCAACCGCCCGCGATGGCCGACGCCAACTCCTCGGGCATGCACGGTCTGGTCTTGCCGTGCGCGATGAGCAGCCGGCGGACAAGCGGAACCGGCGCGTCGAGGATCTCGGCGAGTTCCTCGGCCAGAAACCCTCGTCCGACGTCCACCAGCACACCGCCGATGTCGAAACACACCGCACGCAATGAATCGGGGAGCCTCATCCGACGTCCCTCCCTGACATCTCGGGCACGTGTGCGAAGTCGGCGACGCCCGGTGTTCGGCGAACTGGCACGGAGCCGCCTGTGGGGATGACCGGGCTGTGGATGCCGCCTTGGCGCAGGGGCTCCAGGGTGAGGTGGTACTCCACCGCAGGGATCGCGGCGGCGGTGTGGAGCGCGGCCAGGATGACCGCGGACGGGAGCGAGGTCCCGTGTGGACAACAGGGCAGGCCGTGAAGCGCAGCGAGTTCGGTCATGCGCATGCTGGGGACCAGGCCGCCGTTCCAGGCCGGATCGGGCTGCCACACCTGCAGATCACCAGAGCACAGAGACCGGAGCTGGTCGTCGGTGTCGACGTCGTGTTCGCCACCGGCAACCGCGATGCTGGCGTCAGCGAACCACTGAGGTGGGATCCCTGCGGGTTCCTCGACCCACTCAACCTGGTGTTCGACCAGCGCGGGCACCATCCGCCGGGCGTAACTGCGATCCCAGGCGCCGGTGACATCGACGCAGAGCCGTGCCTGCGCGCCGATCGCGTCCCGCAGAACCGACAGGCGGGCGGCATCAGTGCGCGGAGACTCGCCTTGCGCGAATCCTGGAAGCCGCCACTTCTGCGCCCAGAAACCCGACTCGGCGATCCACCGCGCGACGTCACCGGCCAGCGGATGGTCGATGTCGAAACCGAGCGCGGTCGCGTAGACCGGCACCCGCTCCCGCCGAGCACCACCGAGAAGATCCGTGACCGACCGTCCCTGGAGCCGGCTGCGCAGGTCCCACAACGCCAGCTCTACCGCCGACAGTGCCATGCGTGCGTGCGGCCCACGCTGATGGCGACCGGCTAGGCGCAGCTCGTCGAGGTAACGCCAGGCCAGAGCGTCCCGGCCCAGCAGACCCGGTCCGAGCTGCTCAGTGACCAAGGACGCGACGGCGGCACCGACGGGCGCGAAGAAACCGGTGGTCCCATCGTCGGCGTCGATCCGCACCGCTCGCCGCGTGTGATTGTCCGGCCAGTCCTGCGCTCGTGGTGTCCGCATGGCCGGCAACGTCCAGGCGGGGATGGTCTCGTCAACGCGTTTCCCCAGCGCCGGCACCGGAACCGTGTCGACGCGTGTGATCGTGGATCCCACCGCGATCAGATCCGCGCTCCGGTCAGCGGCTCGCCCGCGAAGGTGAAATACCACAGAGGCCGGTAGTTCTCCCACGACTGCGGACGCAATCCGGTCGGCCCGAACAGCTCTTCAAGCTCGCGTCGCATGTGCAAGTAGAACTCGATATCGCGGGCCCCGTCGGCGATGAACATGTCCATCAGGCTGCTGTGCGACTGATAGACCTGGAACCGGGGGAACGTCGTCGTCACCGGCACGAAATCGGTCAAGTGACGAAGTGCCACCTCCGGCTCGTCCAGGCCGACGATATAGGTGAAGTCGGTGCTGACGCCCGCTGACTTGGCGCGCCCGAGCACGTCGACCATTTCCCCAGGTCACAGCCTCGCTTTCGACTCCTTGAGGATGATGCCCCGCCGGGTGAAGCACTCCGCGGTGAGAGTGAGGTGGAACGGCCCGAGGTCGGCGATCGCCTGCACACCGCTATCGGTCGTGATCACGCTGGAGAGGAAGTGGATCGCGCCGTCGCAATTTTGGTGGGACATCGCGGAGCGGACCTGCCGCAGATGCTCAACCGCGAGGCGTTCATGCTGGAAGCAGCCCGTGCACACGGTGACCTTCTCCACTCCGGACATGTCGCCGAGGGAGAAGTCGTCGGTGATCGCGGCGAAGTAGGAATCCAAGTCATCCAGAGCGGACAGCCGCGGGTCGGAGGACTCCTCGAGGGTGTTGGGGCAGAACACGCACCCGGTGCACTGCGACCGGGCGTTCGAGTTCAGCGTGAGGACCTTGCGTCCGTTGCGCCAGTACCCCAGCACCGCGTCGTCATCTTCAGCGGCATCGACCGTAGCGATCCGGGATCCGTTCAAGTGGATGTCGTTACCCACCAACTCGAAGGGCGAGTCTCGACGACCCAGCGACAAGATCATGTACAGCTGCTCGTCCGGGTGAGTGTCGAGGCGCAGGCGAAAGCGGAGTCGGGACGCTTCCAGCGTCGAGCGCATGCCGCACGAGTTCAACGCGATCAACAGCACGTCGTCAGCGTCGATGCCCCATTGCTTGGACATACGATCGGCGTGGGCGCGGTCGGTCAACACGTCAGTCACTCCCCAGTCGTGGCGCTACGAACGGACGATCTCGGTGTCCCAGCGCCCAGCGCAAGCTCTGGCGGCCCGGAACAACATCCACAAGCTCGCCACGTTACAGCCAGATCGGCGCCGTCAAATCCGCCATCAGGGCGCGGCGCGGCGACTCTCCAGCGTCAGATCGCTACTGTGCGTGCTGATCCCAACCCTGTTGGTGCAACCGTCCCGCCGTCCTGCTGGGCTGACGCCGAGATCGTCATCTCGGCCGTGGAACCCGCTGGCCGCTAAGCTCTCCGCAGGCGACACACCGACGGGTTCCCAGCGAAACACACTCAGGAATCCGCGAACCCGCCGATTTTGGTGCAGGTCAACACCTATCTGACCACGGCCGACGCGGCTGGGTTCAACCTGCATTGGGACGACCACGATGTCCTGATCGTGCAGCTCAGCGGCGAGAAGTCGTGGGAGGTACGGGGAACCAGCCGGGTCGCGCCGATGTACCGCGACACCGAGCACACCGGGCAGCCGCCCGAGGAGATCGTCTGGTCTGGCACCATGCGGACCGGGGACGTGATGCACATTCCGCGCGGCTACTGGCACCAGGCCACCCGGACCGATCGGTCCGGCGACGGCGCCGGATACAGCCTGCACGCCACCTTCGGGTTCGTGAAGCGGACCGGGGTGGACTGGCTGTCGTGGGTCGCCGACCAGTCCCGAGCAGACGAGGCGTTCCGGCACGACCTGGACCGTGACGGCAGTTCAGCCGTTCTCGCCGAGCGCGTGTCGCAGCTCCTCGCCCAGTACCCGCAGGACGTGTACCTAGCCGGCCGCGAGCAAGCGCGCCCATCACGGCGGCACGTCGCTACAGCCGGGATCTTCGGACCGGTCACCGACGTGGTGTGCATGACCGACTTCCCGCCGCGCATCGACGCGAACGGTTCCACCGTCGAGGTGGTGGCCGTGGGCAAGGCGCTGACGTTCGCGGCCAAGGCAGAACCGGCGCTGCGCCTGTTGCTGTCGGGCAACCCGGCGAACATCCAACAGGTCACCGAAACCACGGGCGTCAACGCCGAAGTGCTCGCCAGGACCCTGCTCGATGAAGGGCTGTGTGCGGAACTGACCGATGAGCTGGCAGCGGGCTACGTTGGCGTGGGCTCACCCGCGCCGTAGCTCGGCAAGCAGAACGTCCGTCGCCGCCCGCGCGGGCTCAGACAACGGCGTCGGCGCTCCGCGCCGGGTGGCAACCCGGATCGCGTTCGCGCACTGCAACAGTTGCGCGAGCTTGCCCGAACGGGTCTCAAGATCAGCGGCGAACTCGTCCTGGACCCGCGCTGCCGTCCGGGGATCGGGCAACGCCGACTGCCACAGGGTCGCGGCATCGTGGCCGCGCGGTGCCGCGCCCCAGTCCTCCCAGTCGAGGATGTGCCCCTCGGTGGAGAGGTTGCCCCAGTGCAGGTCCGTGTGCGCGGTCGCCCACTCTTCCACTACGGTATCCACCCCATCGAAGATCTCGGTGATCCGCTTGGTGAGGTGCGCTTGGCTCATCCCGACACGTTCGGTCGAGTGCGCGCCGAGTGCGTCCAGTGACTCACGCAGGCCCGTCCACCACGAATCTGGCAGCGTCGCGGCCGTCGCAAGATCGCCCACCACCGGGGCGGTGATCAACTCCACCTCATCCGCCCGCCACACGACATCCCTGGCCGAATCGTTCCACGCAGCACCCTGGAACCATTCGGCCTTCTTGACTCCGCGAATTGTCGCCGCAGCTTCCAGGCCGATCCACACCGCGCTGTTGATCCGCCAGCGCTGGCGGCGTTCCACCCGTACCCAGGTGCCGTTGCTAGTGCGGAAGCCTTCCGTAGCCCCGTGCTCCCCGTACACCACGGACTCCCGATCGAGACGAACTCCCAACGCCCGTTCGGCGTGGTCGAGCACATCATCGTGCCGGTTCTCGCGTACGTCGAATACCGCCGAGGGCTGGGGACTGGCGGCAACGGGCGTGGTGGTGTCGGCCATACTGGTCAACGTATCAGCGCAACGTCACAGCCATCGCCCTCGACCAGGTCCGCTGCAAGGTCTAACCGGCCCACCTCGTCCGGCAACGGCATCCGTATTTCGATCTCGTCGATGGCGCGAACCTGTTCGTAGCCCAGCTCAGCGAACGCCTGGTTACTACTCCGGGCAATGTCGGCTGGGTTCATGATCTCGGACCCTTTGATCAGGTCGAACGGGTAATAGGTGTCGTTGATGTTCCACGGCTCACCGCCGAGGTCGCCAAAGCGTCTTTCAGCGCGCCGGGCGGAACGCGACGATGCGGCCCAGGAACGGGTCTTCACCGTCGTAGGGTGAGAGCCCCTGGCCCGCCTCGAGGTGCTCGATCTCGAAGCCCCACTGCTCACGCAGTTGATCCGCGAGTTGCTCGTGATCGATGTAGCGCCGGTAGTGGATGCCGTGAAGCTTGGTCAGGTTGCGGTCATCGACGGTGCGGAACTCGGCACACAGGTGGAAGTCGCGCTGGATCGCCTCGGTGACCGCGTCCAGCAAGATGGTCTGGGCGTCCTCGTCGATGGCGTGCAGGAAGAAGCGCAAGTAGACGATCAGGGGGTTCGCGTCCGCTATCGTCTCGGCGTGACCGGCGAGGTACGCCTTGACCTCTTCGGCGGACCCGGCGTCAACGGCCGCGAAGCTTGCCGTCAGGCCGCCGCTGGCTTGCAGCACCTGCTCCGCCCTCGCGACGGCCTCGGGTGAGCGGTCACAGCTGAATGCGGTCCAGCCACGGTGCGCGAAGTAGGTCCCGTCCCGGCCGGAGCCGCAGCCGAACTCCACCACCGCGCCGGGCGAGGGGAACCTGTCGGCGATGAACTCGGCGAAGCGCGATGCCCGGTCCGGTGCGTGATCGCGATAGAACTGGCTCCAGTGCAGCTCGGTGACGTCGCCGGTCGCCAGCAGGTAGTCGCTGTCGAACTTGCGGTCGGGCGTCTCCTGCTCGAATCCGGGGTCGGGCGTGGCCCACTCGGGGCCGTACAGCTGCTCCAGGATCTCCTCGGCGTTCGCGGGGACTCCGACCTCGACATCGCCCAGCTTCTCCTGCCGGAACTCGAAGAACTTCGAGGAGTGCCGCACCTGCGATCCGTGATGGCCGTAAGAGGCATCGAAGCTGCCGTCGGCGTTGAACCAGGTGAAGAAGACGACGATCTTGTGGGGACTGTCCGGCACTTCGACGCGGGTGTGCGTCCGTTCGACCTCCATGTGGTAACCCCGCGAAAGCAGTTGGTGGCACAACTCCTTGAACTCCTGCCGGACCTTGTCCGGCTCGCTGTGCCCGGAGATGTAGGCGGCGTCGAAGTCGTTGTCGTGGCCAAGGAAGTCCTGCTCACGGACCGCGCCGAGCAGCGTCCCGTAGAACGGGAACAGGGCCAGGTTCAGTGCCTCTGCCGCGTCCTGCCGCAACGTGGCGTAGGCATCGAGCAGCGTGTCACGCGGCGCGGTGGGGGGCGGAACTGCCTGGTCAGCACGAACATCCGCATCGGCCATCGGCACATCTCCTACTCGATCTCGTTGACAAGTCCCGCCAGCTCATCGGCGGTGAAGGCGACCGGGTTGTTCCCGAGCCGCTCGGTATTGACGGTCACTGCCAGCGCCGCTCTGGCCTGCTGAGTCGACGCTCCTGCGGCAGTGAGACTGGGATCGAGACCGATGCGCCGCATGAGTGCGGTGAACCGCCGGCGGGCGTTCTGCCCGTCGGCGGCATCGAGCGCGGCGAGCACCTCGCCCACGGCGGCGGCATGCACCGCCGGGTCGACGCCGTCGCGCAGTTCGGCAGCCGTCGCGTCCGCGTGCGCGGCGAGAAAGCCGCCGAGAGTCAAGGCGGCGGCGTGTCCGTGGCTGACGCCGTAGGTCTTGGTGATGCCGTACGACAGCGCATGCGCGGCCGTCGTCCGTGAGATGTCGATGGCCCGGCCCGCGAAGTGACTGCCGATGCACATCGCGCGCGCGGCCGCCGGCTCCGGCTCGTGCACGAACCGCTCGATGGCGGGCAGCAAGAGCCGCAGCGCGATGCGGGCGAAGAAGCGGCTCCGGTCGGTAGCTCCGGTCGCCCACATGCTTTCGATGGCCTGACACACCGCGTCGATGCCCGAGGTCGCGCGCTGATAGGGCGACGAACTGGTGCTCAGCTTCGGGTCGAGCACGATCGCGTTCGGCCGCATGCCTGCTCCGGCGATCGAGTACTTGGCATCGCCGATGTAGACGACCGCGAAGTGGGTTGCCTCGGAGCCGGAGCCGCTCGTCGTGGGGACCAGCATCAGCCGGTTCCGCCGCGATTCCGTCTTGCGGCCGGACGTGATGGCCTCCGTCAAGCCGTCGCCGGGCACGTCGCGATAGACACAGAGCAGCTTGGCCATGTCCATGGCGCTGCCGCCGCCGATGCCGAGCACCAGGTCGGGGTCGATCTCGCGCATCACCGCCAGGCCGGTGCGCAGGTCGGCGGAGTCGGTGTTGGCGGCGAAGTCACTCCATCGGTGGACGGCGGCGCACTGCTCGAGGGCGGGCAGCATCGCCTCGGCGCCCGACGCAGCGAACGACGACCGGCCGCAGACGAGCATGATCCGGCGTGCCCCGCTCGCGGCAACCAGGCCGGGTAGCCGCAGCACGGCGTCCGCGCCGTAGGCGACGATGGGCGCGGCGCCACTGCCCCGGCGGTCGCGTCGCTTGATCGCTTCGGCCGGCACGGTCGTCGGCCCGTTCATTGGTCCGGCCGCAGCGCGTCCATGAACGCCCGCTTGCTCTGCGCGGGCGTGCGCGTCGGCCTGCCGATGCCGGGCCGGCTGCCGGGGCGGACCTTGAGCTCCAGCAGGACGGGGCCGTCGTGGGCGCGCAGCTCGGCGACCGCGCCCACGATCGAGCCGACCTCGCTGACGGAAGCGGCGTAGTTATAACCGAGGGCGCGCGCGGCTGCCGCGACGTCGACCACGTTGACCGCGGTCGGCTGGCCCCCGACGCTGTCGTGTACCTGGTTGTTGAAGACCAGATGGCGGTAGTTCGGCGGCGCCTGATCGGCGATGACCGCGAGGCTGCCAAGGTGCATCAGCAACGCGCCGTCGCCGTCGAAGCACCAGACCTCCCGCTCCGGCTCGCGCAACGCGATCCCCAGCGCGATCGAGCTGGCGTGACCCATGCCGCCGACGGTGAGGAAGTCGCGCTCACCCGGCAGGCCCGCGCGTTCGCGGTATTCGAATAGCTCGCGGCTGAGCATGCCGGTGGTGGCGACGATGACCGCGTCCGGCCCGACGGCGTCGGCCGCCGTGATCAGGGCGTCCTCGCGGCTCGGCAGGTTCGCCGTGCCCGGGATTTCGGGCAGTGACACCCCGGCGTCGCCGAAGGTGCCCTTCTCGACCAGGACGACGTAGGGGGTGTGCTGATCGAGCGCGGTCTTGACCGCCGCTGCCATGGCGGCATCGGCCTCGTCAGGGTTTTGCGGCAGCATCACCCACGGCAGGTCAAGCGCGTCGAGCAGCTCCGTCATGATCCTGCCCTGCTTGACGTGCTGCGGCTCGTCCTTGACGCCCGGCCTGCCACGCCAGCCGACGACGACGATCATCGGCGTGCCGTACACCTCGCGGTCGGCCAGCGACATGAGCGGGTTGATGGCGTTGCCGATGCCGGAGTTCTGCAGATAGACGACGGCGGGGGTGCTGGTGCGCAGGTAGTGCCCCATCGCGATGGCCACTGCCGCGCCTTCGTTCGCGGTGATGATGTGCTGCTCGCGGGGCAGCTCGGCCATGATGTACGAGCCCAGCTGCTTGAGCAGGCTGTCCGGGACGCCGGTGTAGAGCGTGACCCCCTGGCTGCCGAGGTGTTCGACGAAGTGGGACGGGTCGATCATTGTGCGTTCTCGGGAATGATCGCCAACGCTTCCTTGATCGGTGCGATGAGCGGCTCCGCCTCGGTGGCACGGCCGTTTTCCAGGATGAGCTCCGCCACCTTGTGCATCTGCGGGTAGGCCGCTCGCAGCAGGTGGTTGGCGTAGATGACCATGTTCACGCCGTGATCGGCGAGCTCGGCTTCGGTCACCTCGTGGTAGGTCGTCGGCACCGCGACGATCGGCACCCGCTTGGCGAACCGGCTCGCGTGGTCGCAGAACTCGAAGACTTCGTCCGGGATGTTCTGCTTGCTGTGGATCATGATGGCGTCCGCGCCCGCGTCGATGTAGGCCTCGGCGCGCTCGACGGCATCGTTCATACCGTGATCGAGGACGAGGCTCTCGATCCTGGCGATGATCATGAAGTCCTCGGTGATCTGCGCCTTCTTGCCCACCCGCAGCCGGTGACAGAAGTCAGGGATCGACGCCTGGGTCTGCGGTACATCGGTGCCGAACAGCGAGTTCTGCTTGAGGCCTTCCTTGTCCTCGATGATCACCGCGGAGACACCAAGCCGCTCCAGCGACCGGACGGTGTAGCTGAAGTGCTCCGGCTTCCCGCCGGTGTCGCCGTCGAAGACCAGCGGCTTGGTGGTCACCTCGAACAGCCCGTTGATCCCCTGCAGCCGCTCGGACATGTCCACCGCTTCGATGTCCGGCTTTCCTCGTGCGGTGGAGTCGGTCAGCGAGCTCGACCACATGCCGTCGAACTCGACGACGCGGCCATTTACGTGCGCGCTGGTGTTTTCGACGATCAGCCCGGTCAGCCCGCTGTGCGCCTCCATTAAACGGACAATTCGCTTATGTTTCAGCAAGCGGCGCAAACGAGACAATCGAACACTGGGAGTGGTGCCGATTTCGCGGATCGAAGCATTCAACTGCGTCGACGAAATTCCCTCGGTGTAAGGGATTTCCACGAGCTGGCCGCCCCATTCGGCCAAGGTGGCGATCACGCGCTCGCGGGTCTGCTGCTGCACACCGGTGCGCCAGTCGTCGCCGTGCACGACGTAGTCGGGGCGCAGTTGCCGGAGGTTCGGCACGTAGTCGAGCGTTTCCTGCGGGACGACGGCCACCACGTTCTTCAGGTTCTGCACCACCTCGCGGCGCTGTTCGAAGGTCATGTGCGGCAGCCGCTTGTAGCTGGCGATGGCCGAGTCGGTGAGCAGGCCGATGGTGACTTCACCCAGCTCAGCGGCATGTTTGAGGATGTTCACGTGACCTGGATGGATGAGGTCTGCGCTCATCCCGACGTACACGGTGGGCCTGTTCAAGGTCACGCTCCTTCGCCATGTCACCGCAGGTGACTAACACCAGGCTAATCCACTCCGTATACCGCTGGTTAACCCAAATTTAAGCACTAAGCCATGAGTGGTCAAAGCCGGGTCGCCCCAGCGGTCGAATGGGTGACCGGGCGATCCGACGGATTCGCGGCGGGGTTCGCACGGCGTGCGTCCCCAGTTCCGTCAGCGTTCTCGGCTAACCTGCCCTGGGGGCGCGCCGGTTTGTCATCATGGGCGAGGCGCGCCGCTGGCCGTTCACTCGCTATGCCACTGCTCAGGAGTTCGATCCGTGACTGTATTCGCCGAGCCCCTCTACGGGGCGGACGACCTCACGCACCTCGAGGGTCTGGAAGCCGTGCGGAAGCGGCCCGGCATGTACATCGGGTCGACCGACAGCCGCGGCATCAATCACCTGTTCGCCGAGATCGTGGACAACGCGACCGACGAAGGGGTAGGCGGACACGCCTCCCGGGTCGTGGTGACGCTGCACGCGGACGGCAGTGTGCAGGTCGAGGACGACGGCCGTGGCATCCCGACCGACGTCCACGCGAAGTCGGGCCTGTCGGGTGTCGAGCTGGTGTTGACCCGGTTGCACGCCGGCGGCAAGTTCGGCGGCTCCGGCTATAAGACCTCCGGTGGTCTGCACGGCGTCGGCGCCTCGGCGGTGAACGCGCTGTCGCACCGGATGGACGTCGTGGTCAAGCGCGACAAGCAGGTCCACGAGATGTCGTTCGCGCAGGGCGTGCCCGGCGTCTTCGACGGGCCGGGTCCGCGAGCGAAGTTCGCACCGCGTTCCGGCCTGCAGATCGCCCGCAAGATGAAGCGCGGCGAAGCGACCGGGACGTCGATTCGTTACTGGTACGACGCCCGCTACTTCGAGGCTGGCGCCGCGCTCGACGTTGACGCCATGCGCGCGAAGCTACGCAACACCGCGTTCCTGGTGCCAGGCGTGACATATGTGCTGCGCAACGCCACCGAAGGCGCGATCGAGGAGGAGCTCTTCAGTTTCCCCAACGGCCTGGTCGACATGGTGGACTTCCTCGCGCCCGCAAGTGAAAAGCCCGTGTCCGGCACGATCAAGATCATCGGCGACGGCACATATAAGGAGAACGCCGCCGACGCCAACGGCGTGATGCGGTCCAATGTGGAGCGTCGCGCCGAGGTGGAGATCGCGCTGCGGTGGGGGACCGGCTACGAACGCACCATCGCGTGCTTCTCCAACACCATCCAGAACATGCACGGCGGCACCCACCGCAAGGGCTTCGACCGGGCGGTGACGCGGGCGCTGGGTGACGCGATCGCCAAGACGCGCGGCCTGCTCAAGCCGAAGGAGGACCCGCCGACGCTGGAGGACGTGCTCGAGGGCATGACCGCGGTGATCCACGTGCGGATCCCGGAACCGCAGTTCACCTCCCAGACCAAGGACGAGCTGTCGACGGCGGGCATCACCAAGGTGGTGCAGGGCGTCGTCGAGCGCGAGCTCAAGGCATGGGTCGATGGGCGCAAGACCAAGACCGAAGCCAAGACCGTGCTGCAGAAGATCGTCGACGCCGCCCGCGTCCGGCTGGTCCAGAAGCAGCAGAAGGACGCCGCCCGCCGCAAGACCGCCCTCGAAGGCGCGGCCATGCCGCCGAAGCTGGTCGACTGCCGCACCACGGGCGTCTCCCGCAGCGAGCTGTTCCTCGTGGAAGGGGACTCCGCCCTCGGCTGTTTTACCGGGGACACCCGGGTCGCCCTCGCATCGGGCCAGAGCAAGACCTTCGCCGAGTTGGCGGCCGACTGGGAGAACGGTGTCACGCATTTCGGCTACACCACCAACAAGGCAGGCCGGGTCGTGGTGGCGCCACTGGTCGAACCACGTATCACCAAGCGCGACGCGCCTCTGGTTCGCGTGACGCTGGACAACGGCGAGTCGGTCCGCTGTACTCCTGATCATCTGTTCCGGCTGCGCGACGGTTCGTACCGGCGAGCCGACGAGCTGGCGGCGGGCGACTCCCTGATGCCGCTGTATCGATCGGTCTCGTCCAAAGCCGCCGGTGACAAGCTGGACGGTTACGAGCGCGTTTGGATGAACGACCGCGACGAATGGGTCTACACGCATTACTTGGCCGATGCGTACAACCTGCGTCAGGAGCTCGACAGCCCGGCGAACGGCAACGTCCGGCACCACGTCGACGTGAACAAGCGCAATAACGATCCGTGCAACATTCGGCGTATGACGTGGGAAGACCACGCCGCGCTGCACGCGGCGATGATGGGTGATCACGTGCGGGAGGGCTACCGTGCGTGGCTTGTGAATGGCGGGTTGGAATTCAAGTCCGCCATGTTGTCCGCGCAGTGGGAGGATCCTGCGTTCCGCGAGGCATGCCTCGTCCGTTTGGCCACTCGCAACCAAGACCCGAAATTCAGGGAACGGATCGAGCAAGGATTCCAACACTGGTACTCGTCTCTCAGTGACGGCGAAAAGGCCGAGTACGCGGAGCGGATGCGAGAGCGTCAAGCGACCTACTGGGGACGCTCAGAGCACCGCGCCGACGCTGCAGAGCGAGTGCGTGTCTTCTTCGCAAACCCCCAGCGACGTGCGGAATGGAGCGAGCGGTCCCGAGAGCAATGGAAGGACGAACAACTACGCGCGTGGCGATCCCAAGCGACCGTTCAGCAATTCTCTGATCCTGCGGAGCGTGCGCGGCAACGTGATGTCGTGATGGCCTGGCACGAAGCGCACCCCGAGTTTGGCCAGCAGCATTCTCGACGCATGAAACTCCGCATGCTCGATCCTGAATCAGGACATCTCGACAAGGTCCAAGCAGGCCGATCCCGTTACGTGGCATCGGTGCCGCGTGACGAGCGGGTGGCAAAGCAGAACGAAGGCCGTCGTGTCGCTGCGCTCAAACGACTGGCAGCGCTGACGCACGTTCCTGACGAGCAACTCGCGAATGTGTATGACTCAGAACGACTGCGAACGGCTCGAACCGGGCTACGGTTCGATCGGCTGCTCAGCTGCTACGACGGCGACTATGAACGACTCCGTGAAGCTGCAGCGCAGGTGAATCACAGCGTTGTGTCGGTCGAGGCGCTGACCGAGACCGAAGACGTCTACGACCTAACCGTCGACGGGTATCACAACTTCGCTCTCGAAGCGGGCGTCTTCGTCCACAACAGCGCTCGAATGGCGCGTGTCTCGGAGTATCAGGCGCTGTTGCCGTTGCGCGGCAAGATTCTCAACGTGCAGAAGGCGAGCCTGGGCGACGCGCTGAAGAACGCCGAGATCACGTCGATCGTGCAGGTGCTCGGCGCGGGCAGCGGCCGGACGTTCGACCTGTCGACGATGCGCTACGGCCGCGTCATCATCATGGCCGACGCCGACGTGGACGGCTCGCACATCCGGACGCTGCTGATCACGCTCTTCGCCAAGTACATGCGGCCGGTCATCGATGACGGCAGGCTCTACGCCGCGATGCCGCCGCTGCACAAGGTGGTCACCAAGGGCCGCAACTCGGAAACGCACTTCACCTTCACGCAGCGGGAGATGGAAGACACCGTCGCGCGGCTGCGGCGGGAAGGCAAGCAGATCGTCACTCCGGTGCCCCGATTCAAGGGCCTCGGGGAGATGGACGCCGACGAACTGTGGGACACCACGATGAATCCCGCCGCCCGGTCGGTCCGCCGCATCACCTTGGACGACGTCGAAGCCGCCGAGGCCGCACTGGAACTGCTGATGGGCGAGAAGGTCGAACCGCGCCGTAACTGGCTCGTCGAGTCGTCGGCGCGGGTCGACCAGGCGACCATCGATATCTGAGGCATACAAGGAGATTCACAGCATGGCACGCCGCAAGGGCACCGTTACCCGCGTCGACCCCGCCGCTTTCGACCAGGCGGGCGCGCAGGTCTTCGACAACCCGATGAAGACCGAGATCGAGGACTCCTACCTCGAGTACGCCTACTCGGTCATCCACTCGCGCGCGCTGCCCGACGCGCGCGACGGCCTCAAGCCGGTGCACCGCCGAATCCTGTTCTCCATGAACGAGAACGGCTACCGGCCGAGCCACGCGTACGTGAAGTCGTCGCGCGTCGTCGGGGACTGCTTCGTTCGCGGGACGCCTGTATCGACGCCCAGCGGTTTGCGCGCAATCGATGAAATCGAGGTCGGCGACCTGGTTCTCGATGAGCGCGGTATGCCAGTTCCGGTCGTCGCCGCCTACGAGAACCCGAAGTCCGAACTGGTCCGCGTCACATGGGCAAATGGACATTCCATGCTGGTGACACCCGGCCAAAGATTCAAGGTAGTACGAGAAGATGTCGGGCTCGAGTGGGTCAACGCCTCTGAACTATCAGGACGTCTGACCGTGGCATACGGCAGTGATCGTCACGTTGGCCTGGAGACAGACAACGAAGACTGCTACAACTACCTGCTTGGCCTTATCGTCGCCGAAGGTTTCGCTGTCGATCGCGCTCGGGCTGCAGATGGTCGTGTACGGATTCATATGTGCGACATCGAACCTATCGATACTGTCCACGACTGGGCGGTCGCCAACGGAGTGGTTGTTCATCGCGGACAACGCGTCGCAAAGAATCCGAAGCACCGGGACCAGCATATCCTCACCTTCGCCCGCCATGCGGGGCTGCTTGAAGTGGGGACGCCACGAAGTGATCAGAAATGTGTTCCGAGCGCCGTTCTCCGTGATCGTTCTACATGGGTGCCCTTTCTCGCAGGGCTGTTCGACGGTGATGGGTACGTGCGGAAGCAGCACCGCGAGATCGTCTTCGTCAGTACCAGCGAACGGTTGATGCGCCAGGTTTACTCAATGCTGGGGGACTTTGGCCTTCACGGACGTTATTGGTCGCAAGCTAGGACGTCGGGACACAAGAACTTGTTTGGCTTGTCCATCACAGGACGGGACGCAGCAACCTTGGCAACCGCGTTCTTACGCTGGGTCAAGATCGGACACAAGCGAGATGATCTGCGCCGACTAACAGAGATCGCCTATGAGTACGGCGGTAAACAAGGCCACGATCGACTGCCCTGCAAAGCCGTGATGGCGGAGCTGTCTGCTGCCCATATCGGCGGCGGTTGGTACCGCGATACCCAGGGGGTCGCGTTTCGCTCGTCTCTTTCTCCGAGTGGCAGCGCGAGGGTTCGGTACGGCAAGGACCGACACGGCACCCTGTTAGCTGATCGGTCATTTCCTTTGTGGCGCGCGCAGCGGGATGGCTGGACGCGCAAGCTTCGGCGCATCGGATCACCGCTGGCAGGTCGTTTTGACGCATTGTCAGGGTTGTCATTCTTGAGAGTGGAGTCGGTTGAACGGGTCGCGTCCGATACCACCTACGACATCCAGGTGGGCTCGGAAGAGCATGCGTTCGTAGCTGAGGGATTTGTCGTCCACAACTGCATGGGCAAGTACCATCCTCACGGCGACGGCGCGATCTACGACGCGATGGTGCGGCTCGCGCAGGACTTCTCGCTCAACGTGCCGCTGGTCGACGGGCATGGAAACTTCGGAAGCCCAGACGATGGACCGGCCGCGAGCCGTTATACCGAGTCTCGGCTCTCGCCCGAGGCGATGATGCTGGTCGGCGAGCTCGGCGAGGACACCGTCGACTTCCGTCCCAACTACGACGGCTCCCTGGAGGAGCCGACCGTGCTGCCTGCGGCGTTCCCGAACCTGCTGGTCAACGGCACATCGGGGATCGCGGTCGGCATGGCGACCAACATGATTCCGCATAACCTGTGCGAAGTCATCGGCGCGGCACAGTGGCTGATCAAGCAACCCGACGCGTCGCTGGACAAGCTGATGGAGTTCGTGCCCGGCCCGGATCTGCCGACCGGTGGCGCGCTGCTCGGCCTCGATCAGGTGCGCAAGGCCTACGAGACCGGCCGTGGCGTGGTCCGGATGCGCGCGAAGGTCGAAACCGGTCCGCTGGAAGGCAGCCGCGGGCGGCAGGCCATCACGATCACCGAACTGCCCTACTCGGTCGGTCCGGAAAAGATCATCGAGAAGATCAC
The DNA here is from genome assembly GCA_009379975.1 of Actinophytocola sp. Classification (GTDB taxonomy): domain Bacteria; phylum Actinomycetota; class Actinomycetes; order Mycobacteriales; family Pseudonocardiaceae; genus WHSS01. The sequence continues at coordinate 16,791 of WHSS01000022.1, read as the reverse complement.
CGACGAGGTGAACAAGTTGAAACGCCTCGCCGGGATCGCCGACGTCAAGGACCTCACCGACCGCGAGAACGGCACCCGGCTGGTGATCGAGTGCAAGGTCGGCGTGAACCCGCAGGCGTTGCTGGCCGACCTGTATCGGCTCACGCCGATGGAGCAGTCGTTCGGCATCAACAACCTGGTGCTCGTCGACGGCACCCCGCAGACGCTCGGCCTCAAGCAGCTGCTGGAGGTGTTCCTGCGGCACCGCTACGAGGTGGTTACTCGCCGGACGCGATACCGGCGCCGCAAGCGCGAGGAGCGGCTGCATCTGGTCGAGGGCCTGCTCAAGGCGCTGCTCGACATCGACAAGGTCATCAAGCTGATCCGGGGCAGTGAGAACGCGCAGGCCGCCAAGGAAGGCCTGATGAAACAGTTCAAGCTGTCCGAGATTCAGGCGACGTACATCCTGGACACTCCGCTGCGCAGGCTCACCAAGTACGACAAGCTCGAACTCGACGCCGAGCACGCCAGGCTGCGTGAGGAGATCGCCGAGCTGTCGAAGATCCTCGACGACGAGAACGTGCTCAAGCAGGTGGTGTCCGATGAGCTCGCGAAGATCGCGGCGGATTTCCCCGCACCGCGCCGGACGACGCTGATCGACGGTGACCTCAAGGAGGTCCTCGCCGCGTCCCAGCCCGCCGGTCCGCTCGAAGTCGCCGACGACCCGTGCCAGGTGCTGCTGTCCGCGACCGGGCTGCTGGCCAGGACGGCGGCGGAGTCGGAGGAAGCGACCGAGATGCGCAGGCGCAACGGCCGGGTGAAGCACGACGCGGTAGCCGCGCTGGTCCACTCGACCGCGCGCGGCCAGGTTCTGCTGGTGACCAACAAGGGGCGCGCCTTCAAGACCGACGTGCTGCCGTTGCCCGTGTTGCCGGATCAGGCGGGCGCGGTGTCGCTACGCGGCGGAATGCCTTCGCAAGAGCTGGTGCCGCTGGCTGACGGCGAGAAGGTGGTCGGCATCGCCCCGCTTGATGAGCAGGCCGAAGGCTCACCCGGGCTCGCGCTCGGCACCCGGCAGGGCGTCGTGAAGGTCTGTGCGGCCGACTGGCCCGTTCGTTCCGACGAGTTCGACGTGATCAGCCTCAAGGACGGCGACGAGGTCGTGGGCGCGACTTGGCTGACCGACGGCGACGAGACGATGACTTTCGTGACGTCGAATGCGTCGCTGCTGCGCTTCTCGGCCTCGCTGGTCAGAGCCCAGGGGCTCAAGGGTGGCGGCATGGCGGGCATCAAACTCAGCCCGGACGCGCATGTGGTGTTCTTCGGCGCGGTCCGTACCGATGACCCGGAGCACGGCGAGCCGATGGTCGTGACCGCGACCGGCCAGAGCGTGAAGGTGACACCGTTCGCGGAGTACCCGGCCAAGGGGCGGGCCACCGGCGGCGTCCGCGCACAGCGGCTCCGCGCGGGTGAGGAGGGGCTGGTGCTGGCATGGGTCGGACCGCGGCCGGCGGGAGCCTCCGGCAAGGGCGAGCCGATCGAGATGCCCGACGTCGACATGCGCCGCGACGGCGCGGGGCACGCGCACCCAGGCCCTGACGTCGTCGGTCACCTGGTCGTCCGCGGCTGACGGGCGGGTCTGCGCTTCAGTGAACGTGACGTTCGGCCCCTCCTATCGTCCGGACGTCGCGTTCACTCACGGCTGGTCTAGCCCGGTCTTGACGCTTGCGTCTAGTGCGCGGTAGATCTACCATGTGAAGCGACGGATCCTGATCAGCAAGATCGCCAACGATGCCAAGCGGCGGGGTGTCTCCTGGCGTCTCCACCGTGAAGGCCCGAAGCACAGCGTGTATTCGCTGGACGGCGAGATCATCCCCGTTCCCCGTCATGTCGAGATCAACGAGTTGACCGCTCGCGGCATCCTCAAGCAGTGCGAGCCGAAGTTAGGGAAGGGCTGGTGGAAGTGATGCAGTACCACGCCGATGTCACTCGCGAGGGCAGGTTCTGGCACATCCACGTCCGCGAGATCGACCGCGTTACCCAGGCTCGCCGCTACTCCGAGGTGGAGGAAATGGCCCGAGATCTCATAGAGGTCATGACCAATGAGCCCAACCCCTCGGTGTCCATCGCGGTCGAACTTCCCGCGCGGGTGCGAGCCAAGCTAGAGCACGCCGAGCAGCTCAGCGTGGAATCCGAGAGAGCGAAAAGCGAAGCGGCGAAGGAGCGGCGGCTGGCGGTTCGTGCGCTGGTCGACGAAGGAGTCTCACAGCGTGAGGCAGCCGTATTGCTCGGCATGTCGTACCAGCGAGTGAGCCAGTTGGTGAACTCGTGAGGGTGCAGCTTCCGTAAGTCGGGCGCATCTGCTCGGTCCCTACCGCGATTGACACCCGGCCCGACCTATCGTCCGAACGTCACACTCACTCAATCGACGACGGCGCCGCGCGCAAGCCGCAGCAACGTCGCACGTTCACCCACGCGGGCGCCGAACTCTGCTCAGTGTCGGTGCCGCGCGCTAGCCTGCACACCGACAATTCGTCACCAACCAGGAGCCTCAGATGGCCTCTCGTCTGAACCCGTACATCAGCTTCGACGGCGACGCACGGCAAGCAATCGAGTTCTACCGGAGCGTTTTCGGCGGCACGCTGACGCTGAACACGTTCGGCGAGTACGGCGATGCGGACACCCCCGGCGCCGACAAGATCATGCACGCCATGCTCGAGACCGACAGCGGGTTCGCGCTCATGTGCGCCGACACCCCGCCCGGGATGGAGCACCAGCCCGGCCACAACATCGCGGTGAGCCTCAGCGGAGACGACGCCGATGAGCTACGCGGCTATTGGGAGCGGATCTCCAGTGGCGGCACCGTGTCGGTCCCGCTCGAGAAGCAGATGTGGGGCGACGAGTTCGGCATGTGCACCGACCGGTTCGGCATCGACTGGATGGTTAATATCGCCGGAGCGCCTGCCTGACGCCGGGGTCAGCCCGCCGATCGGTGCATGCGGGTGGTGACGACGGAGCGGGTGTCGAGCGTCATCTCGTCGACCGCCGTGACGGTGGGTTTCAGCCGCACCTGACCGCGTGCCGAGTCGTCGATGTCGACGATCTTCGACAGCAGGCGAGAGGCATCGGTATGGCCGGATTCTTCGGCCAGGGCGACCGCGCGGCCGAGCTTGCCGGTGGCGGTGTCGAGGTCGCCTACCCTGCGCGCGTCGAGCCCGGCCTGGATCGCTTCGGCCAGTTCTTGCTGCCCGGTGTAGTGCGCGACCTGGGTGTCGAGCGCGCCGTACCGCGCCGGGTCGTCGGTCCAGGTCGCGAGGACCTTGCCGGCGCCGAGGTTGGTGCCGTCGCCGTCGAGAACGGCGATGCGGCAGGCCAGCATCCGCTCGCCGACGCCGGCGGGTGTGAGCGCGATGCGGGCGTGATAGGCGCGGCTCTCGTGCTCCCATGCCCCGGTGAGGTAGTCGGTGAGCTGGGGTTGGGGCTTCGTGCCGTGGCCGGTGAGGTCGACCAGCGTCGGGTCGACCTGTCGCAGCATGGTCACCTCGGCGTGCTGCGGTGTCCACAGCCGTAGCGTCACATCGGGCACCATCTTGCGCATGGCGTTCTCGGCGAGCGCACGGAAGTCGGCGGCCAGGTCCTCGGGTTCGGCCACGATGTCGATGGTGCCGAGCAGGGCGTCGGCGATCTCGCGGAGTTCGCCGACTTCCCAGTCGGTGCCGACGCCACGGCAGTCGCAGCTGAAGGCGCCGCGCAGTTCTGCCAGCGTGTTCGCGAGATCGGCGTGCGGTTCGGAGGTGTTCCGCCCGTCGGTGAGCAGGATGGCGTGCCGGACTTCGCGTCGGCTGCTCGCGAGCAGCTCGCCCGCCAGTTGCAGCCACTGGCTCATCGCCGTCCCGCCGCCTGCCTGGACGGCGTCGATGGCTTCCTTGGCCGCCGCCCTGGTGTGCTCGTCGACCTCGGCCAGCTCCGGCGCCTCGGGATAGACCATGGCGACCTGGTCGGTGCCCGCGACCACGGCGAACGCGGTGTCGTCGCGCAGTGCGTCGATCGCGGCCGATGCCGCGCGCTTGGCCGCGGCGAGCTTGCTCGGCCGGTACATCGATGCCGAGCAGTCCAGCATGATGACCTGGGCGGCGGTGGGCAGGCGTGCGCCGGTCTCGGTCGTCGCGACATTGATGACCGCGTCGATCTCGCCTGCTCCCGGGGCCAGATACCGGTTGTGCGCGATCTCGACGGTGAAGTGCGGCTCGGTCGTCATTGCCGCTCCAAAGCCGGGGGAAACGGCACCGCGACGACGGTGACGTTGTCCCGTCCGCCGTGCGCTTTCGCCGCGTCGACGAGGCTGCTGACGGCGTCGGCAGTCGACCGGCTGCCCAGGATGTAGGTCGCCAGCGTCTCCGGTTCTTTGAGGTAACCCCAGAGCCCATCCGTGCAGAGCACGACCATGCCTGGCTGCGTCGGCGTCACGGTCATGACCTGCGGGCGGAGGTCGGTCGAGTCGGCGCCGACCCACCGGGTCAGCGTGTGGGCAGCCGAGGCTTCGTCGGTGAGCAGCGCGTTGCGCGCGGTGTGGTCGATGGTCAGGCAGGTCGAACCGGTGACGGAGCTCCGGTCGGTGACCTGCTCTCCCCGCGATCCGTCGCCCGCGATCCAGTACGCCCTGCTGTCACCGAGCCACGCGACCGTGATCTCGCGGGCGGTGATGACCGCGGACAGGAACGTCGTCGATGGCTTCTCCACGTCCGACAGCGCGACCACGGCGTCGGCGGCTTTGCTCGCGGCGGCCAGCAACCGGGGCCTGACGCCGTTGACGGCGCCCTCAAGCAGTTCGCCGACCGCCGCGTCGGCCGCCACCTGAGCGGCCTTGTCCGACATCGCCGTCGAGCCGACGCCATCGCAGACGGCCGCGACGACGGTCCGCGGCCTGCCGGGCAGCCCGGCCAACCCGAACGCCATGGCGTCGGCGTTGTGATCGCGCACCAGGCCCCGGTCGCTGGCGCCGCACACCAGGCCGAGGTCGTAGGTCATCCGGTCACGAGCGAGCGGTTGCTGGCGGCCGCATCGCAGGCAGAAGCCGTCGTCGTCGATCATGGGGTACTCGCAGCCGGCGCAGCCCTGCTGGGGTGCCAGGACCGGGCCGCCGACCGGGGTCCGGCGCATCGACGTCGCCGAGTGCGGATCCGGTAGCCGGCGACCGCATGCTTCACAGAACATGTCGCCTTCCGCGACCTGCTCGGCACACGACGGGCACTGGCCATTCATCTCACACCCACGTCCACGGGCGTACCTGGTTGGCGCGGTCGACAAGGGCGTAGCGCTCGCGCTGGGTCGCGGCATGCCGTGCCAGCGCGCGGTAGCGCTCTTCGAGCCCCAACCGCAGCGAGTACTCCTCGAGCAGACAGCCGAGAACCGTGACGGGGCTCAGCTCCTCCTCGTCGCGGGTGCTCGTCATCGCGAGGGCGGCTTCGAGCAGTTCCGACTCCAGACGACCCCGGCGTGCCCCGTCGAGGTCGAGCCGTTCCAGCCGATCACCCGCGTCGGCCAGCTCGGCCATCGTCGGCTCGGCATCATCAGCCGCGGTACTCGCGCGCACGGCGGCCTGCTGCGCGGTGACGAAATGCGCCGACGTGGCAGGCACCGAGCCCAGCACGGCGACCGCCTCGGGACGCCTGCCGCACGCCAGCAGCACCCGCGCGAGGCCGAAGGCGGCGCTGACGAACGAACGGTCTGTGCGCCACACGATGCCGTAGTAGCGTTCGGCGTCGGCGAGGTTGCCGCCGAGCTCGGCGGACGCGGCCAGTGCCAGCTTGGCGGTCAATTCTCCCGGCAGTGAACCGACGACCGAGTCGAAGGCCCGCCGTGCCGCGTCCAGCTTGCCGCTCGCCAGTGCGGTCAAGCCCTTCGCCCACTGCGATCGCCAGACGTGCTCAGGCATGTCGGCGACCTCTTGCCGCGCGAGTTCGGGTTCGTCCAGCGCGACGTAGGCACGCACCCGCCGTAACTGCACTTCCACCGTCGGTTCGGCCTTACGCAGCGCGTCGATGAGCTCGGCGGGATGCGCGGTGCCGAGGGTGGCCAGCAGCTGCGCGGACGAGTCCGAGCCGTCCACTATGGGTGCGGGTAGCGCTCGCGCGATCTTCGCGCCGTCGGCGGCTTCGAGCACCTCGCCGTGATCGCGCGGGCGCGTACCGAAGGTGGCCAGCTCCGGCGCGAAGTTGGTGGACGTCGCGGGCCGTGGCTGGCCGTCGGATGCCGCGAGAACCTCCCGCAGCACGCCGGTGAGCTGTTCGGCCATCTCGGCTGCCGAATGGAACCGGCGAGCCGGGGCCGGGTGACACGCCCGCGACAGCACCCGGTGCAGCGATTCGTGCTCGGCCAGCTGTGGCGCTTGCGAAACCGGCGGCAGTGACGTGACATAGGCGGAGCGGAAGTCGAACGGAATCGACAGCACCGCGAGCGTCCTGCCGACCGAGTACAGGTCGGAGGCGGGCGATGGCCCGGTTTCGGCCACCTCCGGCGCCTGGTAGCCCTCGGTGCCGAACACCGCGCCTGCCCGGTCGTCGTGCAGACGGACCGCGCCGAGGTCGATCAGCTTGAGCTGCTCCTGGGTCTGGATCACGTTGTCCGGCTTGACATCGCAGTACACCAGGCCGGCGTTGTGCAGGTAGCCCAGCGGGCGCAGCATTTCGATCGCATGCGCGAGCGCCTGCTCCACCGGCATGCACGTGCGGGGGCCTTCGTCGACGCGCAGCTGCTTGACCAGGTCCTTGAGCGACTTCCCGCCCACGTACTCCATGACGATGTAGCCGACGCTGTCGGTGTCGAGCTCGTCGCTGTGCTGCACGAAGTTGTGGATCTTGACGATGTTCGGGTGTTCGACCTTGGCCAGGAAGTGCCGCTCGGCGATGGCCGCGGTGGCGGCTTCGGCGTCGCCACCGTCGATCAAGCCCTTGAGCACCACCCAGCGCCCGGACACGGCCATGTCACGGGCGAGGTAGATCCAGCCCATCCCGCCGTGGGCGAGGCAGCCGAGTACCTTGTACTGCTCGTGCAGCACCTGCCCCGGCTGCAGGATGGGGGTGAAGGAGAACCGCTGCCCGCACTTCGGGCAGAAGCCTTCGGTGAGGCCGGGCCGCCCGTTGCGGGTCCGGCCGACCTCGGCGCCGCACCGGCCGCAGAAGCGTTGTGACTCGGGCACCTGCGGGTCGTCGAGCACCACTTCGGTCGGGTCGCGATACGGCACCGGCGGCACCTCGACCAGGCCGACGCCCAGCATGCCGCGGCCGGACGAGCTCGACCGCAGGCTCACCGCGCCCGTGACCGAACCGCTGGCCGAGATCGACGACGCCGACCAGGTGCCGACCCCGTCGGTGCGGCCCGACGCCCCAGTCAACTGGCCGCTGCTCACGTTGCGCGAGGCCGCCTCCAGCCCGCAGAGGTCGCAGAAGCCGTCCTGATCCAGAGCTCCCGCGCATCCCGCGCGCGGACACCGGATCATGGCTGCCCCCTTTCCCGTCGTATCCGATCTTTCCTGCCAGATGCTGACCCGTCATCTAATGACGCCGAAGGGTCATTTCTCAAGTAAGGCCCCTATCCACTGCTCCGAACGGCGCAATCAGCCGACCGAAATTCGCTGCGTGTCACTGATCCACTACTGGTAGCTGGGTGTGGGGGGCGTCGCGGGGCCAAGCGCCGGTTCGAGCCAGCGGTCGTAGCTGTCCTGCCAGGCACCGTCGTGAACGTCTTCCAGCGCCGCGTTGACATAACGCACCATGTCCTCGTTGTCCTTGGGTATGCCGATGCCATACGGCTCACTGCTGAACGTGCTGCCGACGACCTTGGTCGCCGGGTCCTGCTCCGCCAGCCCCGCGAGCACGGTGTCGTCGGTCGAGATCGCCTCGACCTGTCCCTGTTGCAGCAGCACCAGGCAGTCGGTCATGGTGTCCGCCTGCGGCACCCCCGGTGAGCCGCAGGCCGACGCCAGCAGGGCTACTACGGCGATCATCAGCGCCCAGGGTTTCATCGGTACTCCCGCAGTCGTCGCCGTATTCCGATCGTCACGCCGCAGGCGGCGACCAGCGCGAGCACGCCCCAGCCGGCGGCGAGCCCCGTCAGCATGCGAGCTCCGCCGATCGTCTCGTCGACGAAGTGCTGCCTGCCCGCGTTGATCGCTTGGGTCAAGCTCTGCTCCAACGCCGCGAACGAGGGAGCACTCGACGGGTCGTCGGTCGCTTCGTCGTCTTCGTTGGCATCTTCCGCTTCGGCTATCGCGAGCTGGACCGCATCCTCGTAATTGCCGCCGTCGTCGAGCTTCCGTACGGCGATGTGGGCCGTAATCCACTCTGCCGATGCTTCGGTCGCGTCATACAGTCGGTCAGAGACCTCACCATCGGCAACGTCCTGCGCCTTACCCAGCAATCCGCCTGTGCCGTCCACGCCTCCGACGCGTCGGAACAGGGTGTTGAACTCCTCCTCGTGCGCACCCCCGTCGCCGCGAGCGACCAGCGTGAGCAGTTCGTCGGCCCGGGCTTCCAGTGCCGTGATCCTGGCGTCGGCGAGCACGCCGACCTGCGCGGTCCCTTCGTGATCACCCGCGCCGACCTTGTTCGCGTGCAGGGTCAGCACCGTGGCGCTCCATGCCATGCCGAGCACGATCGCCACCGTCGCCACGATCAGTCCCACATTGAGCCGCCGCTTAGACGCGCGCCGGATATGGGTCTGCGCCGCGATCAAGGCCACCAGCACGGCCAGCGCCAGCGCCGTCGCAAGGAACGGGAACCCGGTGGCCGACGACCGCTCGGCCGCCACCCGTTCGGTCTGGATGCGGTAGAGCCGCTCCACGGCGGGCAGGATCTCGGTGCGCATCAGCTGCGACGCTTCCCGCAGGTAGGCGCCGCCGACCGGCAGGCCTTGGTGGTTGTTCACCCGCGCCGTCTCGACCAGCCCCGCATACACCGGCACCTGCCTGCCGATGATCCCGATCTCACGCGCGACGCGGGGGTCACCCGCCCGGTCCACTGCCGCGAGCCCGAGCGTCGGGCCGGCCACCGCCATGTCGTCCTCGTAGCGCTGCCGCAGCCGTTCCGGCTCGTCGCCTGCCGCCAGGAACGTCCTGGCGGCCGTCACGTTCGCGTCCGACAGCGCGCGATACAGCCGCTGTACGTCTGCCGCGGTCGGCTCGTGCATTTCGACAAGGCCGAAGGTCGAATCCGACTTGTTCTGCGCCGTCGCGGCGGCCGCAACGCCCGCCAGCACGATGAGGGTGACGAGACCGATGGCGATGATCGAAAGCCGCCCCGGTGTCGTTTCCCATGAGCGCGCGAACATGCCCGCGGGGCGCGACCAACGCAGCGGGGGTTCGTCCTCCACTCCCGCGAATGCCCGGTCGTCGACCGGGGGACGCACCGCAGTGATCACCATTCGTTCTCCTGCCCTCACCCAACCGCGACAGGGTACGACACCATGGTGCGATTTCCAGCAGGCGCATTCGCGGAATCTTATGAGAGCGCTCGTCTGGCCTAATGGGGCTTGCGCTACGTGTTCATGCAGACGCGATGCGTTGCTGATTTGGCGCCGTTAGCCTGCGGGTTCATCGTTTTTCGGCGTGCCGCCGGTGGAGCACGTTTGTCGACACGCTGAGTGACTTATGATGAATAAAGCCGAACACAAATACGATTTATGAGGGAGCCGAATGTGGCCTTGGGTACCTATATGGCACCGAAGGCCACATTCGGCTCCCTCGGCGCCGCGGCGGCGGCGGTGGCGATGACGACGGTGGTGTTCGACTCCTCGCAGTGACTCACTCGCGGGCTCAGCCCGTTGCGGGCGAACGCCTCGAGCGCTTGGGGTGCCTGCGACTCGCTGGTCTCGATCAGCAGGTGGCCGCAGGGAGCCAGCCACCGCGGTGCTTCGGCGGCTACTCGCCGCAGCACGTCGAGCCCGTCCTCACCGCCGTCGAGAGCGACCCGCGGTTCGTAGTCCCTGGCTTCCGGTGGCAGCATCGCCACGGCGTCGGTCGGCACGTAAGGGACGTTGGCCACCAGGACATCGACGCTGCCCCGGAGCCTCGCGGGCAGCGGCCCATGGAGGTCGCCGAGATAGGCGCTGCCGCCGACCGCCACGAGGTTGCGGCGCGCGCACCGCACCGCGGCAGGCTCGATGTCGGTGGCGTGCAACTCGGGCTCCCGCAGTGCGGTGGCGACCGCGACGCCGAGGGCGCCCGAGCCGCAGCACAGGTCGACGATGACGGCTCGGACTCTGGCCGAGACCAGGTCGACGGCCTGGCGGACCAGGAACTCGGTGCGCCGGCGGGGCACGAACACACCGGGCTCGACGGTGATCCGCAGGCCGCAGAACTCCGCCCAGCCGAGGACGTGTTCGAGCGGTAAACCTTCGGTTCGCTTGTCCACCATGGCGGCGAGGTCTGCCGGCGTTTGTGCCGCGTCGATGAGCAAGCGCGCTTCGTCTTCGGCGAAGACGCAACTGGCGGCGCGCAGCACGGTGATGATATCGGCGGAGGAGAGCGCTCCGGGCGGGGTGCTCACCAGGTGTCGATGTGGGGACGTCGTTTGCCCTGCTCCGGTGCGCGCCCGCCCGGCACGTCGCCCAAAGTCGCGGTAATCCAGCGCCGGGTGTCGGCGGGGTCGATGACGTCGTCGATCTCGAACATCGACGCGGCGTTGAGCCCCTTGCCCTGTTCGTACGCCAGTTGCACCATCTGATCGAACAACGCCTGGCGCTCGTCCGGGTCGGCGACGGCTTCCAGTTCCTTGCGGAAGCCCAGCTTCACCGCGCCTTCCAAGCCCATGCCGCCGAACTCACCCGTCGGCCAGGACACGGTGGCCAGCGGCACCTTCAGGCTGCCGCCCGCCATCGCCATCGCGCCTAGACCGTATGCCTTGCGCAGCACGATGACGCACAGCGGCACGCTGAGGTTCGCGCCGGTCACGAACATCCGGCTGAAGTGCCGCACGGTCGCGGTGCGCTCGGCGTCCGGGCCGACCATGAAGCCAGGCGTGTCACACAACGACACGATCGGCAGCCCATGCGCGTCGCACAGCTGCAGGAAGCGGGCGGCCTTGTCGGCGGCGTCGCTGTCGATCGCGCCGCCGAGGTGCGCCGGGTTGTTCGCGATCAGTCCGTACGGGCGGCCGTCGATGCGGATCAGCGTGGTGATGATCCCGGTGCCGAACTCGGGCCGCAGTTCCAGCACCGTGCCGGTGTCGGCGAGCGAGTCGATGACCGATCGCACGTCGTAGACCTGCACCCGGCTCCCCGGCACCGCCTGCCGCAGTAGCCGCTGGTCCGCGCAGTCCCAGTCGGTCAGCGAACCCTGGAAGTAAGACAGGTAACGCTTGGCGACATCGGTCGCTTCGTGCTCGTCGGCAACCACGATGTCGACTACGCCGTTGGGTGCCTGCACGTCGATCGGGCCGACCTCCTCCGGCCGGTAGGACCCGAGGCCGCCGCCTTCGATCATCGCGGGGCCACCCATGCCGATGGTGCTGTCCCGGGTCGCGATCACCACGTCGCAGCAGCCGAGCAGCGCTGCGTTGCCCGCGAAGCACCGGCCGGCGGCGATCCCGACCAGCGGTACTTGCCCGCTCAGTCGCGCGAACAGGTGAAACGCCATAACCTGCAACCCGGAGACGGTCGGGATGTCGGTGTCGCCGGGCCTGCCGCCGCCGCCCTCGGCGAACAGCACGACCGGCAGTCCCCGGCGCGCGGCGACCTCGAAGAGCCGGTCCTTCTTCAGATGGTTGTGGGCGCCCTGGGTACCCGCCAGCACCGTGGCGTCGTAGGAGAGCACCGCGCACTGGGCCGCCGCCGCACCGAACAACGCGCCGTTGATTCCGGCAACCCCCGCGACCAGCCCGTCGGCGGGTGTCCGTTCGATCAGGTCGGCGAGCGGCCGCCGCTGCCGTTGCGCCGCGACCGCGAGCGGCCCGTACTCGACGAGGGTGTCCGGATCACACAACGCGGCGAGGTTCTCCCGCGCGGTCCGCTGCCCGAGGTCGTGCCGCCTGGCCACCGCGTCCGGCCGTTGCCCGTCAAGGCCGACGGCGTGCCTCTGATGAACTTCGGCGAGGTCGGGTCGCACGTCAGCCGGGTCGACGGCGGCTTCGGCGTCGGCGGCCTCGGTGGGCGCCTCGACCGCCGCGAGTTCAACCAGCTTCTGGTCGCGTTTGACCGTCTCGCCTTCGGTCACCGCGACGTTCGAGACCACGCCCGCGTGCGGTGCCTCGACGATGTGCTCCATCTTCATCGACTCGAGCACGACCAGCGACTGGCCGGCCCGGACCTCGGTGCCCGTCGCGACGGCGATCCGGACCACCGTTCCCAGCATCGGCGCGCACACCAAACCGTCATCCATGGGCTCCAACCTAGACGGGTCGTGCCGCGTGCTGTCGCCATGCCCGGCCGCCCGCCGATGCGTTTTGATCAAAGGTCTGCAATTACGTGCGATCGCCGAAACCGGAGGAAGCGCTATGACCGACATCAGTTACTGGGCCGTACTCGTTGCGACGGTGGCCGCGTTCCTGGCCGGGTTCGGGCGACTACGTCGCGTTCGGCGCACAACTGGCGAAGCTGGGCAGGGCCGCCGCGGAGCAGGACAAACCACCACCGTGGCTGATACCCGTGGAACTCGTCCGCGCCTTCCTCGCCGCGCTGCACTCGGGTGACTGGCTGGTCAAGCTGCTGCTCATCACGGTGATCGTCGGCGTGTGGCCCTGAAGCGCGGACACGTGGGTCTGGGGCGCGGACGCGTGGGTCTCACCGGCCGATGAGGTCCCCGGCGCGTAGCGCGATCTCCAGTTTCAACCGCTCATCCGGATCGTCGAGCTGCTCGCCGAAGCGCTCGTTGACCTGGTTCATGCGGTAGCGCACGGTCTGCGGGTGCACCCCCAGCCGGGCGGCGACCTCGTTGATGCCGCCGCGGGTGCCGAGCCAGGCCAGCAGGGTCTCGGAGAGGCGTTGCCGCTGCTTGACGGTGAGCCCGTCGAGCGGCTGCAGGGCGGCCGTCGTCATATGCGCGAGCAGGAACTCGTCGGCGCACAGCGCGAGCGTGGTCAGATGCTCCGAGCACTGAATGATGCCGTCGTCCCCGTCACCCCCGACGATGCCGCGCTCGGCGAGGGCGAGCGCGCGGCGGGCGGTGGCCAGCGAGCCGTGTGCGCTCGCGATCGGCACTACCGGGCCGACCGCGGCCCGGCGCCCGTCGAGTTCGGCGGCGAGCGTGTCGAGATGCCGTTCCGGGGCGGCCATGAGCAGACAGGGTTCATTGCTTTCCAGGTCGAGCAGGACGTCCTGGCCCAGTGAGCACTCCGGCAACGTGTACTGATCCGGGCGGTATTCGAGGGCGACCGCGACGAGTCGGTCCGGGATCGGCCACTGTGCGGCCGCGGCGAGATCGCCGATCGTCTGCTCCGAGCTCGGCTGCTCGTTGGTGAGCACCTTCAGCAACTGCCGGCGGCGACGCTCGACGGTGCCGGTCGACTTGGCTTGGGCTTCGGTGTAGCCGGCGATGGCCACCGCGCACAGGTCGTCGGAGTAGCGGAAGAGCGCGTCCGCTAGGGCGAACATGGTGGCGTTGGGCAGTCGCACGTCCTCACCGGCGTCCCGGAGGTGCCGCCAGCCCACCCGGGTGCCGATGCGCACCGCGGTCTGCAGCGCGTCGATGGCTCGGCCTTCGAGGTATTCGACGCGTCCGGCGAAGCGAAACCAATCGTCCCATTGGGTCCGATCAGCGTGGGGATTGTCCAGCGTGTCGATCATGTGCATGACCGCGTGCTCGACGCCGGTGACGAGGATTTTGCCGAACGTGCCGTCGAGCGGCTTGGCGTAGGCGGGGACGCTCTGCCGAATCTCCTGGACGATGTCGCGGATCATCCGGTCGACCATCGGCTTGAGATGGGACTTGAACTGCCGCAAGGGAATCCGTGAATGCGCGCCATCCTCGGCCGGTGCCATGCCGTCACCCACGCCGGCCCGCCCATGCTCGTGGGGCGGGTCAGCGGAGAGCACCGTGCCGCGATGCTGCGCGCCGGGTCTTCGCTGAGCGGGCGCGACACCGGTGTCGTTATTCATAAGTCGGCTGTTCACCAGAAGCGTGCATGATCAATCCCCCGTGACGCTGATATACCGAGAGCTCTGGTCCAGCCGCCATCTACTCACCTCGGTTGCCAAACCTTGAGATCTCTTCGACCGGCGGTGAACCGTCTGCCGCGACCACCCTTCGGGTGGCCCCGTCAGCCGATTGGCGGCCGGCCCAACCGCTAGTCGTGCCGCAACGATGCGCAGCAGCAGCGTAGAGCCGGACCCCGGTTAGGGCAACAGCGCCCCTACGGTTGTTGATCACTCTCCTGGACGAGGTCCTCGCGCAGGCGGGAGAGTGTGCGACTGAGCAGCCGGGAGACGTGCATCTGCGAGATCCCGACCCGTTCGGCGATCTGCGTCTGCGTCATGTTGTAGAAGAACCGCAGCGCCAGAATGCGCCGTTCCCGCTCCGGCAGCTCCTTGATGAGCGGCTCCAGCGCCTCGTGATTTTCCACGCCCTCCAGGCCGCTGTCGTCCTGCCCGATCGATTCGCCGAGTGGCATACCGTCGCCGTCGTTGGTGACCGGCTCGTCCAGCGACATCGCGTGATACGCCTGGCCGGCTTCGAGCCCTTGGTACACCTCGTCCTTGGTGATCTCGAGATGGGCGGCGATCTCGCCGGGCGTCGGCGCCCGGCCCAGCTGCTGCGCGAGCTTGGTGCTCGCCCCGGCCACCGCCAGGTGGAGTTCCTTGAGCCTGCGCGGCACTCGCATCGACCAGCTGGCATCACGGAAGTGCCTGCGTACCTCGCCCATGACGGTCGGCACGGCATAGGAGAGGAAGTCATTGCCTTGCGCGGGCTCGAATCGGTCGACCGCGTTGATCAGGCCCACCGTCGCGACCTGCACCAGGTCTTCTTTGGGCGCACCACGCCCGGAGAAGCGCTGGGCGATGTGCTCGGCGAGCGGCAGGTGCCCCGTCACCAGCTTGTCCCTGATTTCGGTGTGCCGTGGATCGTCTGAATCCATCGCTGCGAGCTCGTCGAACAGCGGCACGAGGTGGTCGTATTCACGAGACCCGTGCCGGTGACTTCTGGCTGCTGCCGACCGATTCACCCCGGCACCACCGGCCGTAGCTTGGTCAGTTCGAGGTGGATCCGGTGATGGCTGTCGGTGCCCGGTTCGGCCCAGGCTTCGACGTTGTCGGTGAGAGTGGACAGCACGCGCCAGCCGAAGGTCGTCGTGCTCGGCGTTGACGGGGCCGGTGAGTTCACCGTCGCGGTGAACACGATCTCGTCCGCGCCGATGGTGAACCGGCACGTCAGTACCGAGCCGGGCGCGGCATGGGTGATCAGCGACGAGCACGACTCGTCGACGGCCAGTTCCAGATCGGAGATCGCATCGATGTCGAAGTCGGCTCGCATCGCGATGTTCACCGCGACCGATCGCACAATCGGCAGGTGCACCAGGTTCGCGCCCAGCCGCATCTCGATGTCGTCCTTGGCGCCGATGCTGTCATCGGCTCGCTGTGGATCTGTCACGTCCCACCACACTTCGCCTGGGTCTATTCATAAGTCGGGCTATTCACAACGGGCAGGTTACCTCGATCTTGCTTCTCACCTGCAGTCAC
Source organism: Actinophytocola sp. (assembly GCA_009379975.1). Taxonomy (GTDB): domain Bacteria; phylum Actinomycetota; class Actinomycetes; order Mycobacteriales; family Pseudonocardiaceae; genus WHSS01. Next base: position 1,146 of record WHSS01000022.1, on the reverse strand, counting down.
TCGTCGCGAGCCATCCTCCGGGCGGCCCCCGCCGAATGGCTTGTGAATGGCCCTCCTGGCGCGGTTCGACCGCTTGGAATTTCCTGCTTTACCCACTCTGCCGCCTGCGAGCGTCATCGGCAGCGGGTAGGCCACCGATGGGGGTACGGGTACCCACTCGTGCGCGGTGGTAATCACCGACCGGCAGGGGGTTTTCGGTGAGGAGTCGGACACGTCTGCTTAGCGATGTGTGATCAATCCGCCTAGCCTGCAACGGTGACGTGGTGGCACGCGGTGGTGATCTGCATCGTCGGCGTCTGGGCGGGCACGATCAACACCGTGGTCGGCTCGGGCACGCTGGTCACGTTTCCCGTGCTCGTCGCCCTGGGGTATCCACCGGTGACGGCCACCACGTCGAACGCGGTCGGCCTCGCACCGGGCGCGATCGCCGGTTCGATCGGGTATCGCGCGGAGTTGACCGGCCAAGGGCGCCGGCTCGTCCGGCTCGCCGTCGCGTCGGTTTTCGGCGCGATCGGCGGCACGATCCTGTTGCTGTCCCTGCCGCCGGAAGCGTTCGAGACGGTCGTGCCCTGGCTGATCGTGGCGGCGCTGGTGCTGGTCCTCCTGCAGCCGAGGGTGAGCGCGTGGGTCCTGCACAGGCAGAGCGACGGTGCCGGCTACCGCGGGCCGCTGCTGTTCGCGATGGTCTTCCTGATCGGCATCTACGGCGGGTATTTCACCGCGGCGCAGGGCGTCATGCTCGTGGCGGTGTTCGGCATGCTGCTGCACGAGCCGCTGCAACGGCTCAACGGCATGAAGAACGTGCTTTCGGCCGTGGTGAACACCGTCGCCGGCGTGATCTACGCCTTCATCGCCCCGGTGAGCTGGCCGGTGATCGGCTTGCTCGCGGTCAGCTCGACGCTCGGCGGGCTGCTCGGCGCCAAGATCGGCCGCAAGCTCCCGCCGGCGGTGCTTCGCGGCGTCATCGTCGTGGTCGGGCTGGTGGCCGTGGTGAAGCTCGTGCTCGACTAGGCCGTGTCTTACGGATCCGTGATCGCGGTATTCGCGCCCAGATGGCCGCTGGCTGTGTTGCCGGAAAGCCCGAGTACAACACCGGTACGAGGACTTCCCGCCGCCTTGCCAGCGACCATCTGGATCACGAATCCC
>WHSS01000092.1 GCA_009379975.1 Actinophytocola sp. | reverse complement strand
CCGCAGCTACGCGGCCGTCGATCACGATCTACGGCTGCAGTGGCTGCGGCCCCCAAGGCCTTCGGTTCCCTCGGCATACGCCTCTGCGCATCAAGATGCCAACAGCTCACCGCACCGCGTCGGACCCGTGCTTCGGGGTGATGCCGCTGCGGGGCACGAGATCCCACCGCTCCAGCGTCTGCCGGACCTGCTCGGCGGCGTCGATGTTGAGCGGCCCCGACGTCCACAGCGCATACGGCAAGTTGAGGAACCGCTCTTCCCGCACCGCGGCCAGGTCTTTCGTCGCCGCGTGCTCGCGCAGGATCCGCACCTTCTGCTCGAAGGTCTGCGGTGGGTAGTCGACGAACAGGATCGCGTCCGGTTTCGCCGCCGCGAACCGTTCCCAGGACACCTCCGTCCAGGTGTCCTTGATGTCGTCCAGCGCGTTGCGTCCCCCGGCCGCCGTGATGATCGCCTGCGGCGCGCCGAGCGTACCGCTGGAGAAGATGTTCTTGTCGCCGCTGTCGAACAGGAAGACCGTCGGCGGCACGTCAGGCTGCGGTGCGTCGCGCAATGCGGCCAGCCGCTCGGCGATGTCCGCCACTACCTGCTCGGCCCGCTTGTCGCGGCCGGTGATGGCACCCAGGTTCCGCAGGTCGGTGCGCAGTGCCGTCCACGGGTCCACGATGCCCCGCGCGGCACCGGCTCCTTGGCGGCAGCTCTCGGTCAGCACGTAGCCGCCGATGCCGAGCTGCCGCAGCGACGCCGGGGTGAGTTTCTTCGTCTCGTCGAAGCCGTAGTTCCAGCCGGCGACGACGACGTCTGGCCGCTGCGCTAGCACCGTCTCCCTGCTCGGGTAGGCCGGCGCGACGTCATCGAGCCGACCGACCGCGTCGCCGTAATGCTTGCGCAGCACCGGGCGGTCCCGCTGCATGCTGCTGACGGCCGCCACCTGCTGCTGCGCGCCGAGCGCGAGCACCATCGAGATCATGTTGCCGTCGTTGACGAACAGCCGCTCGGCCGGCGACGGGAAGGACACCCGCTTGCCGCAGTTGGTCACCGTGACATCGTCGCTCGCGGCCGTGGTGTCCGTCGCGCCGGTGGCACACGCGGACAACACCGCCGACGCGGCGAGGACAGGGGCGAGGATGCGAGCACGTCTCACGGGTGAGGCTCCGTTTCGTCGGCAGAGAACAACAGGTGGGCGCGCCCGGTGATGGGGTGCGTGACCGGAGTTGCGAGCACGCCGAAGGCGTCGTGGATGACGGCGGGGGTCAGTGCCTCCTCGGGCGTGCCGATCGTCAGCAGGGTGCCGTTGTGCAGCACCGCGATGCGGTCGCAGAACGTCGCCGCGAGGTCGAGGTCGTGTATCGCGACGACGACGGTGTTGCCCAGCCCGCGCACGGTGCGGAGCAGGCCGAGCTGGTGACGCAGGTCGAGGTGATTGGTCGGCTCGTCGAGCAGCAGCAGCGGTGACTGCTGGGCGAGCCCGCGCGCCAACAGAGCTCGGCGTCGTTCGCCGCCGGACAGTTGCTCGACCGGATGGTCCACGGCGTAGCCGAGCCCAACCTGGTCGAGCGCGGCCAGCACGGCGGCGCGTTCGGCGGCGTCGCCACCGGCCCACGGCGGCCGGTGGGGGGTGCGGCCGAGCGCCACCATCTCCCCGACGATCAGGTCGGCCGGCGGCGCCTCTTCCTGCCCGACCAGGGCGACCGCGCGTGCCCGGCGCCGAGCGGACAGCCGCCGCAACGGGGCGTCGTCCAGCAGCACCTCGCCCGCAGCGGGACGGCGGATACCGGCCAGCGCCCGCAACAACGTCGACTTCCCGGAGCCGTTGGCCCCGACCAGCGCCAGCATCTCACCGCGCCGGACCGCAAAGTCCACGTCGCGTAGCACGACCCGCTTACCTGCCGTGCAGGCAAGGCCGGCCGCGGCGATGTGGACGACGGTGTCCTGGATCGGCGGGACGTCCGGCGGTGCGGTGCGGGTCATCGGTCGGCTCCGAATCGGTAGTGTCTGCGTGCCATCAGCACCAGGAACACCGGAGCGCCGATCAGCCCGGTGACCACGCTGAGCGGGATCTCGGTTGGCCGCACCGCGATCCGCGCGGCGACGTCGACCCAGACCAGGAACACCGCACCGGCCAGCGCGGCGACCGGCAGTACCGCCCGGTGGCGAGCGCCGACCAGCATCCGGCTGATGTGCGGCAGCACCAGGCCGACGAACCCGATGCTGCCCGCGACGGCGACCAGCACGCCGACCAGTGCGGCGAGCAGCACGAACAGTCCACTGCGGACGGCGCGAACCGGAACGCCCAGCGCGGCGGCGGTGTCCGGGCTGGTGGCGAGCGCGTCCAGCCAGCCGCTGCCCGAGACGAGCACGCCGCCGATCACGACGACGGCCCCCGCGACCAGTGGCAACTGGTTCCACGCCGCCCCGGACAGGCTGCCCAGCAGCCAGAACAGCACCGCCTGCGCCGCCTGCGGGTTTGCACTGCGGAACACCAGGAAGCTGGCGACCGCCGAGAACGCCGCCGACAGCACCGTCCCGATCAGCACCAGCCGCAACGGCGTGAGCCCGCCCTGCGCCATGGCGACGCCGAACACCAGCAGCGCCGCGCCAAGCGCGCCGAGCAGCGCGCCGACGGACAGCGCCCACAGTCCGGCCGCCGTCAGCACGCCGAACGTGATCACGGCGGTCGCGCCGACACTGGCCCCAGCCGACACGCCGAGCAGGTACGGATCGGCCAGCGGGTTACGCACCAGCGTCTGGATGCCGGTTCCCGCGACCGCGAGCCCGGCGCCGACCACGATCGCCAGCAGCGTCCGGGGCACCCGGATCTCCCACACGATGACGTCGAACATGGCGTCACCGGTGGCGCCGGTCAGCCGGTTCGCCAGCGCGTCGACGACTGTGGACCACGGCAGCGGTTCCGCGCCAAAGCCCGCCGAGACCACCGCGCTCGCGGCGAGCAGCACCAGCAGCACAGGGACGACGAGCGTCGCCGGGAGACGTCGAGCCTGATTGCGCTGGGGGACGTCCTCAACGGTGTGCACGGTCTGCCCCGTCGTGCGCGAGCGGCACGGCGAACGGACAGCAGGGCGGTCTTTCGGCGATGTCGTTCACGTGGCGTGACCTTTGCTCGGGAGCTTGTACGCGAAGCTCGGATCGACATGGCGAGCCAGCAGGTCTTCGGACTCGGGGTCATCCGGACAAGGCACCTTCCCGGACCGGGAGTCCAGTGGCGTTTCGCCTCGCCCGTCGCCCTCACCGCTGCGCGTCAGTTCCGGATTCACACCGGATTCCCGTGCACCCGCGTACGGATGCGACTGGCTCGACTTCGGATCGTATCCGGTCACGCGGTGACGCTCGTAGCGGTGTGGCGCGGACGACATCGGCCGGCGGGAGCGGCCTCACCACCTGGGTGGGCGCGAACGGCAGGCCACTGAGCGTGATGGCGTGCACCGTGATCGATGACCGACACGGAACGCCTCGCGTCGATGGACCTTCCGGGACGCCCCGCCTAGACGTGGTGCTGCGTGCGCCTCAGGCCGGCCGCTTCCGATTGTTCCAAGCCAGCCGGTGCGTGTGGCTGCGAGGATGTGCTGATGATCAGGAGAATCGTTCCTTACGCTGACGGAGACGATCTTGCCGCGTCCCGGGACTTCTACGTTGAGGTGTTCGGGCTTGAGGTCGCGATGGAAGATCCGGTCCTGGGATTGCAGTCACCGGCCAATCCCATGGCGCAGGTCGTCGTTCCGCCACGCGGGATGGAGAATCCTCCGCCCCGCTTCGGGATCGACGTGGGCGAACCGGCGGCGGTTGATAAGGCGCACGCCGAGGCCGTGCGTCGCGGTTTGCGTGTCGTCTATCCGCTCACCGACGAGCCCTGGGGCATACGACGCTTCTTCATGGAGGACCCCAGCGGCACGGTGATCAACGTGCTTGCGCACTTGCCCTGACCCGGCGGCGGTTTGCGCGCCGTGTCGACGTGACGCTGGGCCCGTAGTACGGGCTCAACGTCACATTCACTCAAACCCGCGCGGCGCGCGCTCCTCCGCCCCAGCTGCCGGATGTTCCCGGCAGCGGGTGGCGGAGCCTGCCATCGCACGTTTCGCGATGGTGCGAGATGCTCGCTCCCGTAACGGCGGTCCGGTACCGTGGGTTTCGCGCCGGGCCACCGACCATTCGTTCGGTCGATGGTGGCGCCCACCGTCAGATGGGTTACCTCGATGCTGTACACCGAAGGGCGATCACGCGGAACGAGCAGGTCAGTATGCGTAGTCAGCTGTCGCGGTTTCGCACGGAATCTCCTTTCGATGGATCGCAGGCGGGGTCTTGCACACGGCACGAGGCCGTTCAGGAATCGCGGTTACACATGGACACCTCCTCGCCCGATACCGGGCGGGGAACCGGGGATGTGGCCATGACCAGCAAGGATCACCCCGTTCCACCTCCCAACCAGGGGACTGACGCTTCCTCATCGGCAGCGTTGACTGAAGGTGCTCAGCCAACCACAGACGCGTCAACCATCCAGGTGACCCCTAGTGTGGCTGGTTCCGCGCGGCAAGGAAACCCGCAGGCGGCACCTCGAGCGTGGCAGGTCCGTCATTGGACGCTGTGGACAACGCCCGCCAGGGCGGTGGGCTACGCCCTCGCCGTCGAGGTGGCCGCCGCGCTGTTGTGCGTGGTAGCGGTCGTGACGGCCGCGGTTCCGCAGGCCGAGGACTTCGTTCGGTTCGCCGTACTGGCGGTGGCCCTGGTGGTGCACGTCGTGGTGGTCTGGCGGGGTGAGGAACGCCGCAGGGCCCGCGCTGTCGGCCCGATCTTCGACCTCACCAGCGTGTGGACGTTCGCCGCCGTGATCGTCCTGCCCGCGAGTCTGGCGTTGTTGTTGATCGCGGGGATGAGGCTGGCGACGTACCCGATCCGTCGCAGGCCCTGGTGGCGCTACCTCTTCGGCAGCGCTGTACTGCTCGCCTCGGCCGCGGCGGCCGCCCTGTTCATGCGTCTGTTCACCGCGTTGCCGCTGACCTCGACCACCGAGCTGACCGTCCAGGCCGGGCTGGTCGCGACCGTGACAGGCGCCGCGCTCGTGTACTGGGTGGTGCAGGCCGCCGGGCACGCGGGCATCCTCACGCTGACCCTCGGCGAACGGCTGCGCGATCAGTGGGGCTCACGCGGCGACAACGTGGCGGAGGCGGCGACGCTGGTCGTCGGTGGTCTGCTCGCCGTCGCGATGGTCTTCGGTGTGTTCTACCCACTGCTCGTACTGCTCGTGCTGTGCCCGATCAACCTGATGCTCGCCGACCACATGGCGGATGCCGCCCAGTTGCGCGAGCACGCTCGGACCGACGCTCGCACGGGGCTGCTCAACTCCCGCGGCCTCAGGGAGCAGGCGCCACGGGTGCTCGAACGCTGTCGCACCGCGGGCACCCCCGCGGCCGTGCTGATCATCGACCTCGACCTGTTCAAGTCGATCAACGACACCTGGGGGCATCCGGCTGGTGACGCCGTGCTTGCCGCGACCGGTGAAACGTTGCGGGAGAGCGTGCGCCCTGGCGACATCGCGGCACGCGATGGTGGTGAGGAGTTCGTCCTCGTCCTGCCCGATACGAACCGTGCCGCCGCTCTCGGCGTCGCCAACCGCATCCGCCTGGATATCGCAGCGTTGCGGGTGCCGACCTCGGAGAAGGACGGCAACCCGATCGTCGTGGCCGAGCGGACGGCCTCTATCGGTGTCGCCGCGTCCCCCGGCAACGGCACCGAGTTCGACGAGTTGCGCCGCGCCGCGGATACAGCCCTCTACTCCGCGAAGACCCAGGGCCGCAACCGCGCACAAGAGGCGTCCTAGCCGCGCCCGGGTCGTGCGTGAAAATCATTGCCCCGGCACGCTTGATCACTCACGACCGGAGGGCGGGGCGGCACGCCTAGAACGCCGACAGAACTAGGTTCGCTGGGTGAGTTGCGACCTCGGCGGCACCCAGTAGACCTGCTCGGGAGCGGGGGCGGTGTCGTCGGGCAGTTCGAGCGGGTCCTGCTCGGCCTGCCAGCGAGCGTAGTGCTCGACACACAGCCCTCGGCCGATCGCGGGCCGGGCACACATGGCCCGCCGGCATGCGGAATTGATCTTCGTCGTCGACTCGGGCTGTGACATCCTGGTCCCTTCTCCCATGGCGCGATGACCGTGGGTGTCACCGTTGAAGCGCGTTTCCCGGTACGGAGGGCGGACCTTCGCCGGAGCGACGCCGCCAAGCGTTACGGGGAGTCACTATTCTAGCCTCATGAACCGCCCCGTTGTCACGCGGAGTGCGCAAATATGTCGCTGATATGCCGCTCACCAGCGTAGAAGCGAACACGATGGCCTTGGGGGCGACGAGAAGAACAATACGCTTCGTAGTCGCGCGCGCGGGTCAGTGTGACGAGGACGCCCGCGCGGGGACGGCCGGAGGCTGCGACGTCCGCGCCCGGCGCCATGCCAACGCGACCGGAATCGCGACGATCGCGCCTGCGATACCGGCGGCGGCGATGGCCTGTGCCGGACCGATGAAGTCGGCCAGCGCGCCCGCGGCGAGTGCGCCGATGCCCTGCACGGTGATCAGGCCCGCCGAGTTCAAGCCGGAACCCTGCGCCCGGAACTCGTTGGGCAGCCGGCGAACGAACGAAACGGTGCCCTGGATGTTGTAGCCGGTGGCGAGCATCCCCGACATCGCGAACAGCATGATCGAGGCGACGAGGCCCGGCTGGAACAGGCAGAAGCCGAGCGGGATCCCCGCCAGCACGCCGAGCACGCCGATCACCCGCACCTGCACGTGTTCGGGCACCCATTTGCCGAAGATGACGGCGCCGATCACGCTGCCGAGCGGGTCGGCGGCCATGATCAGCCCGACCGCGATCGCCCCGGCTCCCAAGCCGTCGACATAGGGTGCGGCGAGCGCCTCGGCGACCACGTAGAAACCGGCCAGCCAGTTCAACGCCACCAACGCCCGCAGCGCGGGATCCCGCCACACCATCCGGGCTCCGGTGCCGGTCGATGCCAGGAACGACATGCCGGCCGTCGAGCCGCGATCGGGCGCGGCACGGTGCGCCACCGCCAGCAGGAGGACGGCGGAAACCACGAACGTCGCGGCGTTGACCCCCAGCCCGGTCGACGTGCCGAACTTCGCGACCAGGACCCCGCCACCCGCGAAGCCGGCGAGTTGCGCCGCCTGGCCGGTGATATTGCGGATCGACATGCCGACCATGTACTTCTCGCCGTGCAGTACATCGGGCAGCAACGCCTGCTGGGCGGCCTTGAACGGGCCGCTCATCAGCGTCATCGTCGCTACCAGCACGCACAGCAGCCACAGCGGCATACCGGGGATGACCATCATGCCGACCAGCACCGCCCGGATCATGTCGGCGGCGATCATCACGTCACGGCGCGGGAACCGGTCACCGAGCCCCGAAAGCAGGATGCCGCCCAGCAGCGCGGGCACGAACGTCAACGCGTAGGTCAGGGCGGTCAACGCCGCGGAATTCGTCCGGTTGAACACCAGCACCGACAGGGCGACTCGGGCGATCTGATCGCCGGCGACGGAGAAGAATTCGGCCAGCCACATCGCGCGGAACTCACGCACGCGCAGCACCGAGGTGAACGTCGTACGACCCTCCCCGCGCGCCATGCAGTTCCCCCCCGATCGGATTTGGGGCACGCTCCCTGTGCGCCCGGAACGACAGGGAGGCTAGCACGCTAGTGGCGCACTGTTGCCGATCGCTGTCGGACAGTGAAAAGATGGGGCTAATGGGGCGAAAGCGGCCTGCCTTTGGCGGCAGTTCACTCGTCCGATTGGCCGCCGATGAAGCGATCGGCGACCGCGATGAAGGCCTTGAGCTGATCTTCGGGAACCTCGCCGAGCAGTTCCTCGGCGGACTTCTCGCGCTCCCGAACCATCCGTTCGGCCGCCTCGACGCCCTGCTGCGTGAGGGTGACCAAGGTGGCCCGCCGGTCGGTGGGGTGCGGGCCGCGCGCGACGAAGCCCGCTTCGGACAGGTTGTCGATCAACGCCGTGACGTGTCGTGGCGTGCAGCGTAATGCTTCGCTGAGCTTGCGCTGTACCTGTGGCCCCTCGTGATGCAGCGCGAAGATCACCTGGGCTTTCGGGGTGGTGAGGCCGCGCTGGGCGAGCGCTTCCTGCATCAGCTCCGCAACGTGGGTGACCAGCTCGAAGGCCTTGTCGAAGGCGGCGAGGGTGGTGTCGTCACTCACTCGGTGCCTCCGATACATTGTGTAGTGACTTCACGATGTTCTAAGCTCACATCTTGATGGTAGCGGGCAGCCCAGGAGGAGACCATGCGTGAACACCGGATGTTCGCCGCGCTCTACGACCGGATGACGGCACCGGTCGAACGCGAGGTCTGGGGGCCCCGCCGGGAGCGGCTGCTTGGCGGGCTCACCGGGGACGTGCTCGACGTCGGTGCTGGTACCGGCGCGAACCTGCCGTATCTGACCGCGGCGAAGCAGGTCACCGCGGTCGAGCCGGACGCGGCGATGCGCCGCAAGCTGACGGCGAAAGCCACACAGTCGCCGGTGCCCGTCACCGTGAGCGATGCCGGCGCGGAGGCCCTGCCGTGCGTCGACGCGGTGGTGTTCGCGCTGGTGCTGTGTACGGTCCCCGACCCCGATCGGGCGTTGTCGGAGGCCCGCCGCGTGCTCAAGCCGGGTGGCAAGCTGCTCTTGCTGGAACATGTGCGCGGCACCGGCCGACTCGCCCGATGGCAGGACCGTCTCGTGCCGTTGTGGCGGCGGATGAACGCCGGCTGTCATCCCAATCGGGACACCCGCGCCGCCGTCGAACGCGCGGGCTTCGAGTTCCGCGACAGCGAGGAGTTCCAGACCGGGCCCGGCTGGCTGCCGACCAGCCCCACGTTGGCCGGCGTCGCGGAGGTGGCGTGATGGCGCCCGAGAGGACCGGGCCGCGGATCGGGGTCTCGGAATTGACCAAGCGCTTCGGCGCCCTCACCGCGGTCGACGAGTTGTCGTTCACCGTCGAGCCCGGTGTGGTGACCGGGTTCCTCGGCCCCAACGGCGCGGGCAAGACCACCACGTTGCGGATGATGCTCGGCCTCGTCGCCCCGGACGCGGGCGAGGCGAGGGTCGGCGGCCGGGGCGGCGCTCGACCTGACGGGCTTCCACCCGGCGCGTAGCGGCCGCGACCACCTGCGGGTGTACTGCACGGTCAACGGCCACCCGGCGCGCTGGTGCTCGACGAGCCCGCCAACGGCCTTGATCCGCACGGCGTTGTCTGGCTACGCGAGTTGCTGCGTGGCTTCGCCGCCGAGGGACGCACCGTGCTGGTGTCCAGTCACGTGCTCGCCGAGATGCAGCAACTCGTCGACGACGTGGTGATCGTCAACGAGGGCAAGCTCGTCGGGCAGGCGGGACTGGCCGAGCTCGTCGGGCGGCACGGCAGCCTCGAGCGTGCGTTTTTCGATCTGCTCGACGAGACGGAGACGGAGGGAAGCCGATGCGGCGCCTGATCGTGGCGGAGTGGCGGAAGCTGGCCAGCACCCGCCTGTGGTTCTGGTTGTTGCTGGCCTCGGTCGTCCTGACGGTCACTTTCGCTGCGCTTGCGATCGCGTTCGGCGACGACCCGGACAACCCGACGCCACCGCTGTCCGGCGCGAGCGGCCAGCGCACGGTGTTCTCGGTCGGCTTCGGTGGTGCGGGCGCGCTGGTCGCCATCCTCGGTGCGGTCGGGATGACAACGGAGTTCCGGCACCGGACCGCGACCGCCACCTTCCTCGCCACGCCGGACCGGGGCAGGCTGGTGCTGGCCAAGCTCATCGCGTACGCGCTCGTCGGGGCCGGATTCGGCGCGATCTGCGTGCTCGCGACCATCGCGGTGGCCCTGCCCTACCTGGACTCGAAAGGGATCACGGTCTCGCTCACCGGCAACGGCATCCCGACGACGCTGCTCGCGGTGGTCGCCGCGGTGACGCTGTATGCGGTGATCGGCGTCGGTCTCGGGGCGGTGCTGCGGGACCAGGTCGCGACCGCGGCGGGGTTGCTGCTGACCGCCCGCCGGGATATCAGCTGACGGGTGTCGCCGGCTTGCGGGATCGGCGCATCACCCGGGAGGCGAGCAGCGCCAGGCCCAACAGCGCGACACTGACCAGCCCGATGGTGCCCGGGATCGACGAGTCGAAGCCGACGGCGAGGCGCTGACCGAGCCACGACGCGAGCCAGCCCACCGTGACCGCCACCACCAGCATCGCTCCCAGGGTGTGTGTGAGCAGCCGCGCGGTCGCCGCGGGCACGATGAAGAACGTCACCACCAGGATCGCGCCGACACTGTCGAACGCGACCACGGCCAGCCCGGCGACGGCGACGAGCAGCGCCCGGCTCGCGACCTGCCCGCGCAGCCCGGAGGTCTCGGCGAACTCCGGGTCGAAGGTGCTCGTGTGCAGCGGGCGCCACAGGAGCACGACGAACAGCACGATCACCAAGGCGGCACCGCCGGTGATCAGCAGCGACCGGGGTACCGCGACGCCGGCGAGCGCCACGGTGCGCAGCGGCGCGAAGGTGATGTCGCCGTAGATCGCGGAGTCGATGTCGATGTGCGCGCCGGAGGCGAACCGGCTGATCCCGAGCACGCCGAGCGAGAACAACGCGGGGAACATCAGCGCCAGCGCCGCGTCGGACGCGACGATGCCGGTGCGCCGCAGCCAGTCGAAGCCCAGCACGCACAGCAGTCCGAACGCGGTGGCACCCAGCAGTGTCACCAGGCTGGCCCGCTGCCCGGTGAGCAGGAAGATCAGCACGATGCCTGGCAGCACGGCGTGGCTCACCGCGTCGGGCAGGAGTGCCTGCCGTCGGAGGAGCAGGAAGCTGCCCAGGATGGCGCAGCCGGTGGACAGCAGCCCGGCGATCACGATGATCATCATGGCGTCGGCGCTCATGACACCGGCTCCGCTCGTGAGTGATCAGCAGTGCCAGGACGCGCTTTTTCACGCACGAGGGGATGCGGGCCGGAGCGCCATCGCCGGGCCAGCACCCCGCGTCGTGGCGCGAAGAGCACGCACGCGATAGCGAAGGCCGTAGCCAGCAGGACGATCACCGGCCCAGCGGGCAGCTCCGCCCTGCCGGAGGCCAGCCCGCCGATACCGCCCGCCACCGCACCGATCACGCCCGCGAGCGGCACCAGCGTCGCGAGCCGTGTGGTCAGCTGCCGTGCTGCGACGCAGGGAGCGACCAGCAGCGCCACCATCAGGATCGCGCCGACGGTACGGACCCCGAGCACGATGGCCAGCGCGAGCAACCCGGTGGCGGCGGCGTCGACCGCCCAGGTGCGCGCTCCGGCCACCGCGCTGAAGCCCGGGTCGAAGATCGACGAACGCAGCAGGCGGAAGAAGGTCACCACGCAGGCGAAGGCGAGCACGCCCAACAGCAGCGTCAGTTCGATGTCGCGTTCGACCATGCCCGCTGCCTGCCCGAGCAGGTAGGTGTTGAGCCCGGCCTGCTGGCTGTTCCCGCTTCCCGCGATGTGGGTGAGCAGCACGATGCCGAGCGTCAGCGATATCGACAGCACGACTCCGATCGAGGCGTCCGGGCTGAGCTTGCCCGACCGGTTCAGGCCGATCATGGCGAGCGCGGCCAGCCCGGCGGACAGCGCCGCTCCCAGCAGCAGCACCTCGGGCACCTTCGCGCCGGTCAGCAGGAACGCGATCGCCACCCCCGGCAGCGTCGCATGGCTCATCGCGTCGCCGAACATCGCGCGCTGCCGCAGCACGGCGAACGGCCCGAGCGCGCCCGCGACGAAACCGAGCAACGCCGCGCCGACGACCACCACCGCATCCGGATAGGGCAACGGCAGCGCGTCGACCAGCCAGCTGATCATGTCTCTGCCCGGCTCGCGGCCAGCGGGATCCCGTAAGCCCGTTCCAGGTGCGCGGAGGTCAGCACCTCCCGCGCGGGCCCACTGGCGAGCACGGTGCCCGCCAGCAGCGTGGCGTGATCGAATCGCTCGCTGACGGTGCGCAGGTCGTGGTGCACTGCGATGACCGACTTGCCGCCGTCGCACAGGCCTCGCAGGATGCCGAGCAGCGCAGCCTCGGTGCGGGTGTCGACGGCGGTGAACGGCTCGTCGAGGATCAGCACATCGGCGTGCTGAGCCAGCGCCCGCGCGAGAAACACCCGCTGCCGCTGCCCGCCGGAGAGCTCATCCAACGGCATGCGGGCGAGGTCGGACACGCCGGCGTCGGCCATCGCGTCGGCCACCGCTTCGTCGTCCGCGGCGCGCAGCCGCCGGAACCAGCCGCGATGGGGATAGCGGCCCATCTCGACGACCTGTACGGCGGTGATCGGGAAGTCCTTGGCGACGGCATCCTGCTGCGGCACGTACGCCACCCGATGCCGCACCCGCGCCAGCGGTTGGCCAAGGAAGCGCACCGTGCCCCGGCTCGACGGCACCAGGCCGAGGGCGGCCTTGATCAGCGTCGACTTCCCTGCGCCGTTCGGGCCGACGACGGCGCTGAGCGCCCCGGATGGGATGTCGGTGTCGATGTCCCGCAACACGGCCGCGCCGCCGTAGGACGCGCTGACACCGCGCAGGCTCAGCGCGGCCGGGCTCAGTGCGGTCACGAGAGTCCCCTGACTATGCGCTGGGCATTGGCGCGGATCATGCCGAGATAGGTGCCTTCCGGCGTGCCTGCCTCACCGGCCGCGTCGGAGAACAACTCGCCGCCGATCGCCACCTCGCCGCCGCGCTGCCGGACCGCGGCCAGCACCGAGTTCAGCGTCTGCCCCGACATGCTGGATTCGACGAACACCGATCGCACACTGGTGCGCTCGATCGTCGCTGCGACGCGCCCGATGTCGGTCGTCGTGGCCTCCTCCTGGGTGGAAATGCCTTGGATCGCCGTCACCTTGATGTCGAAGGCCTGCCCGAAGTACCGGAACGCGTCGTGCGAGGTGACCAGCGTGCGCTGCTGCGGCGGTATCCGTTGCAGGGTCGTGCGGATCTCGTCGGTCAGCGCGGTGACTTCGGCGCGGTAGCGCCGAGCCCGCTCCCGGTAGTAATCGGCGTGCTTGGGGTCTAGCTCGACGAGTTGATCGCGCACGGCATCCACTACATGCGCCCACAGCCGCGGGTCGAACCAGATGTGCGGATCGTGCTCCTCCTCGGGGGCCGCGCCGGGTGGCGGGCTCAGCAGCTTGTCCTTGGGGATCCGTTCGCCCGCGAAGAGCACGGCCTTGCTTGCCGCCATGTCCTCGAGGGTCTGCTGCATCGAGCCCTCGAGGTAGAGCCCGACGGCGAACACCGCGTCGGCCGCGCGCATCGCGTCGAGGTCGCTGGCCTTCGCCTGATACAGGTGGGGATCGACGCCGGGGCCCATCAGCCGGGTCGTCTTCACGTGCTCGCCGCCGATCTGGCGCACGGTGTCGTCGAGGAAGTTGGTGGTGGTGATGACCCGGAGCGGGCCATCGGTAGCGGCCGATGTGCCGCCGCCGCGCAGCGCGTACGCGGTGAGCCCGGAAAGCACCAGCACGAACGTCAGACCCAGCGCGGCGAGCCGCCGGACGTCCCGATGGCGCGCGCTGCGTCGTTGTGCTGCGTTCACGGCGAGGTTCTCCTCGGCAGATTCAAAAATTCGGTGTGCCAATCTTATCAATTAGGGCAACCTTAACCTGGCGAGCGGGTCCTGGGGCGGGGAGGATCGGTCGACATGAGATTGGCATTGAGCTCGCATCCACGCGTGAGCCTCGCGCACCTGCCGACGCCACTGGAAGACAGCGGCACGCTGGCGGAGAACATCGACGGGCCCGAGATCCTGATCAAACGGGACGACCTGACGGCGACCGGAGCGGGTGGCAACAAGATCAGAAAGCTGGAATTCCTGCTCGGCGACGCGCTGGCCAACGGCGTGGACACGGTTATCACCTTCGGTGCGGTGCAGACCAATCACGGCAGGCAGACCGCGGCCGCGTGCGCCCGGCTCGGCCTGCGCTGTGAGCTCGTGCTGACCGACATGGTGCCGCGCTCCGGTGACGCCTATGAGCGTTCGGGCAACATGCTGCTCGATCGGATCTACGGCGCGCGGGTGCATCGCTGTGTCGACCAGGCCGAGACCGGCGACGTGTATCAGCGGCTGCTCCGCGAGGCGGAGTCGGAGGGGCGGGTGGTCGCCACCTTCCCGCTCGGCGGCTCCGACCCGGTGGGCGTCCTGGGATATGTCGCCGCCGCCGCTGAACTGGCCGGGCAACTCGGCGACCGGGGCGTCGATGACGTGCGTGTCGTCGTGCCCTGCAGCAGCGGCGGCACCGCGGCGGGCCTGGTGCTCGGCGCCATGCTGCTCGGCTGGCACTGCCGGATCGACATCGCGTGCGTCTCGCACCCGGCGCCCGAAGCCGAGGCCACGGTGACCAAGCTCGCGGCCGAGTCGGCGGCGCTGCTCGGGGTGGACCCGCCGTCGTTCGAGCACGTGCGGTTCGATCACGTGTCGCTCGGTGCGGGCTACGGGGTGCCGGATGACGCGGTGTGGCGGGCCATTGAACTGGTCGGCAGCACGACGGGGATAGCACTGGATCCGGTCTACAGCGGCAAGACCGCCGCGGCGATGCTGAACTGGATCTCGAGCGGCCGGATCGCGGCGGACGAGCACGTGGTGTTCCTGCACACCGGCGGGATGCCTGGCTTGTTCGGCTATGCGCCGGAGGGATTCCACGCCCTGGGGCACCAGACCGAACAGTGACCGCGGTGGCTTCCGGCAAGGCCCCTCGTCATGCCGGAAAGCCACCGCGGTCAGGCGTGTGGCGAGTACGCGATCGTGTTTCGGCGCGGTGAAACCGATCGGACGCGACACACCTCAGGGAGGTCGTTGGGAGGGCTCCGGCGCCACTGGGACACCGTGGCGCCGGAGCCAGGACCCGAACCGGCCGGGCGCGGTCGGCCGATCGGGAAGTCGAATGTCATGTCAAAGGCCCAACGAACTCGAGGTAATGCGGGTTAGAAAAGATCAAGCAGGTTACGTCGGATAGCCGAAACGCTATGGGCCAGATGGCCTAGCGGTTGGCTTACCGCCGGTACCGAGCGTGGCTTTCCAGAAGGAGTTTCCTGGCGAGTCGACCAGAGCTTCAGGTATATCAGCGGACGCAGGCGCAGTTCTCCCCGCGGAACCGGTGCGCCGTCAGTCGGGCGAGGTGCAGGGCAGTGCCGGGTCGGACTTGGCGCCGAAAACCGAGCGGCAGTTGCTGATGCCGCTCAGCCGGAGCTGGGTGTCGGTGGTGGTGGCCGCGAGCGTCGCATGGTGGCTCTTGCCCGCTGCGGTGTCGGCGGCGGCCTGTGCCGCGGCGAGGCCGGGCGCGACCGGCGCGGCAGGCGCCTCGCGTTCACCGCCGCCGCCTGCGTGCGCGCTCGCCTTCGTGGCGCGGGTGGCGGCGCGCTCTGCGCTGTCGAGGGCTGTGGACGCCGCGGCGAGTTCGTCGAGCGGCCCCGCAGGCGTTGGCTTCGACTGCCGCGCCTTTTCCTTGGTCGGCTGCGCCCCGGGCTCGGGTGCCGATGCGGCGGGCGAATCGGCCGCGGTCGCCGCAGCCGATTCGCGCGCTTCGGCGCCCTGCTCGGACTCGCCGGTGACGGGAGCCAGGGCGGCGGGGACCGAGTCGAACGTGTCTGTGACGGTGCCGAGGGTGCCTGCGGTGCGGTCGACCGTGTTGGTCACCGTCTTGGTCACGGTGCTGGTCACCGATTCGGTCACCCCGTCCACCGTCTTCGTCACGGCGCCGACGGTGTCTCCGGTCGTCTTCGTCACGGTGCTGGCGGTGTCCTCGGTGGTTTTCGCCACCGACGTGACCGTCGAGTTGACCGAGGCGACCGTGCTGTTGGTGATCTCAGAGGTGGCCTTGGCCGAGCTGCCGAGCAGCCCGAAAACTCCGGAAGCGGGGCGGCTGTCGCCGGCAGCCTGCTCGGCGGCGGGTTCGGAGGCAGGCTCCGCGTCGCGGAGATCACTGGCCGAAGCCGGAGTACTCAACGCTGCGCTGACCAGCCAGCCGACGGCCACTAAGCCGGTCGTGATCGCGAGCTTGGTGACCAGCCGGCCGATTGTCTTGTCGATTGTCCTGCCGGCAGGCGCGGGCACGTGCGACGGCGAAGGTTCTGCCATCGTCGCTACCACCTCCGCCGCATGCTGGGACCTGCCGCCGACCCACTCGGCCTGCGCGGTTCGCCTCCCCGGTTACCGGCGAGCGCAGGGTCTGAGTGTTACACCTCACCCGTCCTTCGATCCAGACCCAGCGGGCAAGTAGGTTCGTACCGTTCCGTCCGGTCTATGTCGTGAATTGATCACACATAGTCCCGAACAGGCTACTCCAAGCAGGGTGGCCATGACCACCGTGCGCGGCCACAATTTTTCCGGTCCGTAACCCGCTGACCAGTGTCTTTCTAATGCTTACTCAGCGTGTGGAGGCGTTTTATCGCCTCGTCGAGCACGTCATCGGCCTTACAGAACGCGAACCGCAGCAGGTGGTCGTAGCCCGCGCCGTCGGCGAAGGCGCTCACCGGGACGGCGGCGACCCCGATGCGTTCGGGGAGCTCCCAGGCGAGCTGGGCGGCGTCATCGTGGCCGAGCGGGCGGACATCGGCGCATACGAAGTAGGTGCCCGCGGCGGGCAGCACCCCGAAGCCGGCCGCCGCGAGCCCCGCGGAGAGCCGATCGTGCTTGGCCGACAGCGAGCGGCGCAACTCGTCGACCCACACCAGTTCGGTGCGCAGCGCGTGCGCGACGGCGGGCTGGAACGGCCCGCCCGAGACGAAGGTCAGGAACTGCTTGGCGGCCCGCACCGCGGCGACGAGCTCGGCGGGCCCGCATGCCCAGCCGATCTTCCACCCGGTGCAGTTGAAGGTCTTGCCCGCGCTGGACACCGTCACCGTCCGCTCGGCCATGCCGGGCAATGTGGCGAGCGGGAGGTGCTCGGCGTCGCCGAAGAGCAGGTGCTCATACACCTCGTCGGTGACCGCGATCAGGTCGTGCTCGACGCAGATCCGCGCCAGGCCGGCGAGTTCGTCGCGGCTGAACACCGTGCCGGTCGGGTTATGCGGCGAATTGACGATGATGGCCTTGGTGCGGCTGGTGACAGCGGCGCGTACGGCGGCGACATCGACTTCGAACCGGCCGTCACCGTGCTGCGCGAGCGGCACGACGCGACGGGTCGCGCCCGCCATCGCGACCGCGGCGGCGTAGGAGTCGTAGTACGGCTCGAGCACGATCACCTCGTCGCCCGCTTCGGTGAGCGCGAGCATCGCGGCGCTGATGGCCTCGGTCGCCCCGGTGGTGACGAGTATTTCGGTGTCGGGGTCGTAGTGCGTG
>WHSS01000183.1 GCA_009379975.1 Actinophytocola sp. | reverse complement strand
GGCGAGGACGCTGATCAGTAGCAGTGGTTTCCTGCCCCACCGGTCGGCGAGCCGCAACGTGAACACGCTGCCGAGTGCAGCCAGCCGGATCAGCGCTACGCCGATGCCGAAGACGGCGACCGAGACATCCAGTCCGTCGGCGATGACGGGCGCGGCGAGGGCCAGCAGTCCGGTGTCGTAGTTAGTGAAGAACCCGACCAGGCACAGCGGCAGCAGGACCGACCATTCGTGCCTGTCGAACCTCGTCATGGACAACCGTCGGGTGCCGGAGCGGCCCGGTTCGGAGGCGGTCACCGACCGACCACGTCGTCGCGCTCACGCTGGACCACCTGGCTTGCGACGGCCTTGAGGACCTGAACAGCAGTGTCGTCGGCCGGCCGGACGAGGCCCCGCAGCGCAGCACCTTCCATAACGGCGAAGGCGAAGGGGAGGCCGTGCTCCAGGAACCCCGCGTCGGGGTACTCCGCCGGCGGGAACAGCTTTCGGAAGAGGTCTTGGGCGGCCAGCGAGAACGCGTCGCTCATGCTTCGCACTGCTGGCGCGAGCTCTGGGTCGGTCCGCGCACCGACCCAGAGCTCGACCCACGCTACGAAGGTCGAGCCGGAGAACGCCGACCAGAGCAGGTTGAGCGCGGCGTCGAGCCGGTCGGCCTCCGCGGGCACGGTGTCCATCTCCTTGCGGAACTCGGCAAGCCTGCGGTCGAGGAGATGACCGACCGCAGCGGTCAGCAGGTCGCTCTTGGCCGGAAAATGGTGGACGAGCGCCCCCAGCGAGACGCCTGCTCGTTGCGCGATCACGGTGGTCGTCGTGCGGGCGAAGCCGAGGTCGGTAAGGCACTCGAGTGTCGCGTCGAGCAGCGCTCCACGTGTCTGCGCGCTGCGCTGCGCCTGTGTTCGCCGACCCTCGCGCGTCGTTGTCATGCGAGGATGATGGTTCATTTGCAATAAACCGTCAAGGTTTATTGCAACCCGTCGGCGCCCGATGGTGCGACGTCAGCGAACTGATCGAGCGCGAACGCCGAGACCAACACCGACGGCGTGCGGCAGCGCAGCAGACCACCCCGATTCGAGCCGTCAGCGAGCCCGTACGGCGACCGAGCCCACACCCAAGGAACGATCCCGCCGATGAAGACCACCCTGAACCCGAAGCCGCAGAGCTGCTGCGTTTGGCCAGCCAGAACGGGTTCACAACCCACATTGTCGGGGACGTGGACAGATCCAGAGCGTGCTCGCGCGTCGGTGTCAGTGACCCGTGCTCGAGTTGGCGCGGCGAGCATTTTCGATCAATGCGTTGACAGCCCGGCCGGTTCGCTTGAACTCGTCAGGCGTGACCGGCGTGTGGCTGTAGCCGGACTTCGTCTTCAGTTTGAGAAGGGTGTTGAGGTGCTTCGCCGCTGCCTTGTCGGCCTTGGTCAGCAAGCCAGTCACTTCGTTCTGGTTTTCTCTCGGCTCTCCCAGTACGTCGGCGAGGTCAGTGAGTGATGTTCCGAGAAGCCTGCGCTGGCAGCGCGGTTCGAACCCATTCGGAAGCCGGAGCTACTCCTCGTCGTGCCGTGGCGAGGGTGGCGAGGGTCCGATGTCGACTCAGACGCATCGATCGGTCGGGCGTACTGGGGTCAACACCTGCAGATCGGAACCCT
Organism: Actinophytocola sp.; assembly: GCA_009379975.1. Classification (GTDB taxonomy): domain Bacteria; phylum Actinomycetota; class Actinomycetes; order Mycobacteriales; family Pseudonocardiaceae; genus WHSS01. The sequence continues at coordinate 8,160 of WHSS01000183.1, read as the reverse complement.
GCGTCACGTTGTTTGCTGCAGCGCGTCGCAACCCGCGTCTCCTGCTGGGTCGTCGACCCCATGCGACGTTGCGGCCGGGCGTCACGGGCCAGCCCGAAACGCTCCCAGCTGGGCTGGCCGAGCCCGTGCCATAGATCGATGGCTGACTCGATTGCGGCCCAAAGTCGTGGTGGCCGCCTTCCCACACGTCTCGCGGACTGGCTCCGTCGGCAGGCGAACTTCGCACCACGAGCCGTCAGGGCTGATGAAGAACACCGCACCGGGGCCGTTCGCGGTCTCATCCCAGGTGTAGCCGAAGTCCACACGCCCCGGCTCGCCGAGGTGCACGAGAAACTGGCCTCCACTGACCGCCCCAGAATGGACGCGAGTCAGAAGAGTCGAGCAAGAACGTGTCTAGCTGACTGTGGCATTGGCGAAGATCCGGGAACGGATCGCGGAGGGGACAATGCCGAGAACCGGACCCCGCCGCGCACGCGAAAATGGGGCCAGCGCCACCATCGACGGGATCCGCGCGAATCCGGATCAAATTCGAAGAGCGAGTTTCTCCTCGGCGGCGGCACTGGCGATCACGGTAGGTGGGGCCGCCTGGACGATCATGGACCCCGTTCCCGCTCCGGCACCTTACGTTCGCGCCGATGCGTCTCCCCGCGTCGACGTCAGCCACGCCAGGTCGGTCGCGGCCTTGTGCCGCGCGTTCGTGGCGCGCGTGAACAGCTCGTCGGTTTTCGTGAGCACCAGAGTGTATGGCCGCCCCTGCCGCCGGGTCCGGTGGCGCACCGGCAGCCCTGCCGAGTCGATCCGGGTGTGCACGTGCTGGCGTCCGGCTGTCGCCAGTGGCCACTCGAAGATCCTCTGTGACCGGGAGCCGAGAAACGTCCGCAGCGTGTCACAGCGGTCGCACCCGCACCCGGTCCATTCGATCGACCAGTTGTCTTCGTCGCGCAGTGGCCGTGCGACGATCGTGGCGAGCCGTTGCGCGCAGTCCCGCGCAACGGTGTCGAGCCCCGCCGCCCGCGCGTCCGGCAGACGCAGCGCCGGCATCAGGCACTCCAGTACGGTGTCCCCGCACTCGCGTAGCGCTCCCGTGATCTCGTCGCGTAGCGCGTCGTCGGCCGCCTCCAGCAGCCGCACCAGTGGCGAGCTCAGTATCTCCAGCTGCGGTTGGCGGACCTCGCTTCGCGCGATGGTGGTCCAGAGCCGGAGCTGGTCGTCCATCCAGCGCCAGGCCCCGGCGGCCAGGAGCCGTGCCACCTCCGGGTTCCCGAGGGCACGCAGCGTCCCGCATAGCCCCGGCAGGTTGTTATTGACCCACTCGGACCGGTCTGTTCCGTAGTGGTGCCCTGGCCCTAACCACCCGTCGATGACGTTGCGCGTCCACTCGTCGCCGTACCGCCCGGCCACCGCCGCCAGCCCGTCCGCATGGTCCTGCGTGACGGTCTCTGCGCGGAATGGTTCCAGCAGCATCGCCGCCGTCCCGGCAACGTCGAGGCTTGCCGCCACGTCCAGGGCCGCACCGAGCAGACCCGCCTGCGCTCCTACCTTGTTCCAGAACGGTGCGAGAGACTCCGCGGCAGCACGTGCGCCCTCCCGGTCTCCGGCGTCGATGCGGTCGCGCAGCTCGTGGAGAGTCCACTGCGATCCTGCCTCGGCACGCGCCGCGAACGCCCTGTCCCGTGGCCAGACGACAATCGCGGCCCGCCGGTACCACCGATCCAGTGTGTTGCCGTAGTTGCCCATGTAGCCCTCGTACTCGGACTGGTACGGCGTCAGGTGCGCGCTCGGGGTTGGGGCACACACCTCGTAGTCGGGGACGTACAGCGAGATCGGCTCGCTGCCGGTGCCGTCCGGGTTGGTCCACCAGCCGAGGGTGATCTCATCGTCGATCAGCCCGTTGAGTTCGAAGTCGTCGGGGTCCTCGTCCTCGTGGTAGTCGTCCCATCGGTCGCCGTCGGCGGGTAGGGCGTCCCAGGTCTCCTTCACCTCGGCGAGTGCCAGCACTGTCTCGCACCCGGCCTGTTCCGCCGCGGCGCGCACCAGCGCGGCCCGCTCCGCGTCGACGCCCTTGAGCCGGCGCCAGTTCAGGCCCCGCTGGGTGTACTCGTGGTCGAGCAGGAAGACCAGCCGGTTCGGCAGGCCGAGGTCGCGGCTTTGGTATCGCGGGGTGGCCGGCGTGGTGAAGTGTTCGGTCAGGCACTGCGCGAGCTCGGTGGCGGGGCCGGCCTCCGGAGCCGGGGTCTCAGTGCCGGCGAGCAGGTTGAACGTGAGCGTCACCCGGTACCCGGACCTGACCGGCGTGACCTGGTGACGACAGTCGGCGTAGAACGCGACGAAGGTCAGCTCCTCCTTCGACGCTCGGTAGGCGATGCTCTCCCCGGCGTGGTCGATGACCAGTTCCCCACCGGTGTGAGCCGACGGCAGTGACACCACCAGCGTACCCACCATCGCGTCGTCCTTCTCCGAGTCCTGATGGGGGAGAAAGAACTGGCCCTTGCCATATACCAGCATCGAGTGCGGCTCGGCCCGCAGGCATGACGTCTGCGGGAGTCCGAGCTCGTCGCGGAAGTGTTCCAGCGCGCGGTTCATCAGCGCCGTCCAGCCGGGTCCGCCGAGCGTGATCTGATCCGGGGTGAGCTCCCACGTATCGCGGACGTTGGTGTCGGTCAGCGTCTCCTCCCCTCGCCCGAACATCGCCGGCCGCGCCACTGCGATCAGCTTCTTCGCCAGGGGCGCGCGGAGCGGAAGGCGCACTGGTCCGACGCCGGACACCTCAAGCTGGAGCAACTGCGCCGGCGCCAGCAGTTGAGCGCTGAACGACCCGGTCGGCTCGGAGTCGCCGAGTAGCCGCGCCAGCCGTTCCCGCGCCGTCTTCGCCATGTGTCCTCGCTCGCGCTCGCCATGTTCCTTCCGCAGCCAGACTGTAGTGGCAGCGACGGGGATCGGAGACGGTGGTAGCCCTTCGACCGCAGGCCGAGCGGGCGCTTCTGGCGGTCAAACGGGAGTGCCAGGTTATATACCCTGCCTGGACAAGGACTTCTGCCTGGCTTTGAGAGAGGTGCCCGTGGCCGTCCGCCAAGGGCCAGCCGCACCCGCAGATCAAGATGGGCGACAGGGAGCCCGACTATCTCGCCCGTGTCATCGAATAGGCATCTGCCGTACCACACGCTTCCGGGCGACCAGCTGCCGATGGCGGCGTGAGGACGGCCGCCCGGATTTCACCCGCCGCGACGTGCAGGCCGCCACGACACCGGAAGCGCTGACGCGTGGTCAAGGAATGGCCGTACTCGTTGAGGATCTTGACTGGGACGGGTATTCGCTGTGGAGCCGGCTGCCGGGTGAGGGGATCGGGGTGGGGGAACTCCTGGTCCACCACGCGGGCCGGCCGTTGACCGGCGAATGCCCGTGCCCAGATGGCCGTGCCGCGGAACTGTGCACGCACATGGTGGCCTGGCGTCGGCGTTCCTGGGCGACGACACTGAGCTCGCCGATCGTCTTGCCGCCCCTGTCGCACGGCGAGGTGGCGCTTGCTCTGGAGTTGGCCGACCGTTCGGCATGTGCACGCCCGGCGATCTGGTTGAGCTTGGACGCCCGAGGACCTCGATGAATCCCCGAACCTTGCGAAGCTGCGGCGCGATATTGCCGCTGCTGGCAGTGCGGCGGTCGCCAAGAACGGCTATGTCACCGCGATCGACGTGTTGCTCGGCGCCGGATGGGTTCGGCCTGAGAAGGTTGAGGATTGGCGGCGCGGTCGTGCGCCCTACCTGGAGCAGGTGATAGTCGCCAGCCTGCCGAAGATCGGTGCGGCGATGCGGGTCTTTCGGAGCTGGGCCGAGAGTACGGGCCTGCGACCGAGCGAAACGGTCTACGTCAGCTGGACCAGAGATCGTCGGCAACTGCGGTTCTCCAAGCCGGGAGACCCGAACATCGAGCGGGCATACCGCACCCTCATTGTTGAATGAGTCGTCGCCGACGAGGGACACGGAATCGTGATGGCCGCCGAGTTGGTGGCGGCAGGTTGCTTTTTCAGGTGGTTCATGTCTTTGGGGGGAGGACATCTGCGGGGATGTGTCCTGCCACGAGGTATTTCGGGCCGTCTCCGACGGGAATGCGGGCGATCTCACGGTGGGAGGCGTACGAGATGATCGAGACTGTGTTGTCTCGGTTGTTGGCCAGGTAGCAGTGGCGGCCCTGTGGGTCGTTGGCTGCCCAGCTTGGTGCGTCGCCCACATCGGTGATCGCGACCGGCGACAGGGTGTCGGTCGAGATCAGTGCCGCGTAGTCGGAGGCACGTCCTGCGGCGCACAGCAGTGATCCGTCGGGCGAGATGGCCAGTCCGTGGTGTGGTGCCTCGAAGTCGTAGTCGTCCTCGCTCACGCCCTCGTCGATGGGCAGGTCAAGCGTTCGTAGGATGCGTCCGGCCTCGAGGTCGTATTCGACGAGGCCGTGAAACTCCGACAGTTGCGCATACATGAGGGTTTCGTCGTGGGTGATGACGAACGGTCGTATCCCGCGCTCGAACGTATGGGTCTCGATCTGGTCGAGGCTGTCCGCGTCGACGACGGTGAGCTGGTAGGGCTCGCCGAGTATCGGCGTCGAGGCCGAGGCCCGCGCCGCACGCACGTCCCACGGAGTGACGATGTTGCCGATGCTTGCGTTGTAGAGCCGTTGCCCGTCGGCGGAGACGTGATTGTCATGCGGCCACTCGCCGGTCGGGAAGGAATCCACCACCTCGCCCCGCTCGGTGTCGACGACCTCCACGATGTCGTCGGTGAGCGCCGAGACGTACAGGAACCGCCCGTCGGCGGAGATGGTCATGTGATCGGCGCGCAAGCCTGCGATGGTCGTCTTCCAGAGCATCTCTTCGGTGCGGATGTCGAATGCGGCGACGTCGCCTCGATGGCCGCGGGAGACGTATAGCGTGCGACCGTCCGGGGAGAGGTCGAGATCTTGTGCGAAGTTGTCGCCCCCGGCGGTCTCGATCAGCCGTTGGCCGAGGAGAGCGTGGAATGGGTCGTCCTCGTCTGCCGAGGCGTCCTCGCCATCTGGCAGCACGTCGATCTCATCGGCCACCTTGAGCGAGCGGGCATCGATAATGCTGACGGTCCCGCCCTCGGCGTTGGCGACGAACACCACCTCTCGCGGTCGCTCGGCGCCCTGGCGCGGCTCACCGACGGCGGGTTGTCCGGCGCCGGTTATGCCGAGCAGGCTGACCACGACCACGAACAACACAGGCATCCACCTGCGCCTGCTGGCCTCTGTGCCACACACATCGCTCATGACGCACTCCGTTCGGTCCGTCTGCCGATCAATTCGTCCGCGAGAACGGTCATCCGTACCACCTCGATCTTGTTTATCCGACATGTGCGCGTCGCTGCTCGGCGGCGGCCCTCGGTGACCGGCCGTGCCATTCGGCATTGACTTCCTCGCTGACAAACGAGCAAGACGCTGGCTGCCGGGCCTTTGGTTCCCCTTCGGATGCTTGCCCGTGCGACACGGTGGCCGGTACGCGTTCACCGGCCCCGGTGGGGGCGGTGTTCACGAGGCGCGCAGGAAAGTGCCTGCTCGCAGTGTCGTGCCGAATCCTTCGGCGAATTCACCGTATTCGTAGACGACGTGGCCTGCGACGACGGTGGCGGCGACCGCGCGGTCGTTGCGGTTGACCATGCGTGAGACGTCGGTGGCCCCGGGCATCGGCGTTTCGGCGTAGGCGCTGGTCGACCCGTCGAACCCGGCGGGGTCGATGACGGCGATGTCGGCGCGGTGCCCTTCGGTGAGGTGTCCGGCGTCGAGTCCGTACCACTCGGCGAGCTCTCCGGTCACGCGGTGGACCGCGGCTTCGAGCGGCATGAAGCCTCGGCGGTGCACACGTTCGAGGAAGCGCAGGCTGAAGTTGTAGAACGCCATGTTGCGTAGGTGCGCGCCGGAGTCGGCGAAGCCGACCTGGACCTGCGGAGAAGTTTGGAGCCGGTCGAGCACCTTGTCGCGATGATTGGCGATCGTGCTGCGCCACCGCAGTGTGTGGCCGTGTTCCACGGTGAGGTCGAGCAGCGCGTCGGCGGCCTCGATGCCGCGGTCCTCGGCGACCTGGCCGAAGGACTTTCCGACCACTTCGGTGTCGGGGCACGACATGATCTCGGCGTCGTAGAGGTCGCGGTGCCACACGCGTGGGCCGAACCGCTTGGCGAGATCGCGGCGGAACGCCCGGCGATACGATTCATCGTCGAGCAGCCGCCCGCGCTCGATCTCGTCACGGATGTTGAGCGCAGCAGCGCCGGAGCCGAACTCCTCGAAGACGACCAGGTCGACCCCGTCGGCGTAGACCTCGAACGGCACGGGTAGGTGCTGCCAGCGAAAGTCTGCGCCGCCGAGCGTGTTGGCGATCCGGGCCGCGGCGGTGACCAGGTGAGCGACCGTGCGATCGGCCTTGACGTCGGCGGCGGCGATCAGGGTCGTCTTCAGCGGGCGACGTCCCCGCCCGGCGCTGGCGGCCAGGTAGAGGGCCAGCTCCGCGCGGGCGGTCAGGTTCGGGGTACTTTGATGCACCCTGTTGCGTTGACGCAGCACCTCGTTGAGCGAGCGGTATTCCCGCCACGTCGCGTAGGTGGAGGGCAGCTGACGCGCCGGGTAGCGACGACCCTCCAGTTTGGAGAAGGAACTGCGGATCGTCGACAGACCGACGAACCCGGCATCGAGCGCGTCGGTGAGCATGGCGCGCATGCGGCCCAGTTCGGCGCTGGTTGGGCGCACGTTCGCGTCGACGGCGCGTCCGAGGCCCATCGTGGCGACACGTATGTCCGAATGCCCGAGGAACGCCGCGACATTGACCCCCAGCGGACGCGACGCCAGCGCTTCGGCATACGAGCCGGGGCCGTCCCAGACCTGGTGCTCCTTCACCGCCGAATGCACGACATCCCACGGCAGCGCCTCAACCCGGGCGAACATGTCCGCGCAGTCCTCGGCGTCGGAATACACCGTCGACAGCGAGCAGTTACCCAGCACGATCGAGGTGACTCCGTGGCGGGCCGACTCGCCCAGTCCGGGGCTGGCGAGTACTTCGGCGTCGTAGTGGGTATGCACGTCCAGCATGCCGGGGATCACCCACTTGCCGGTTGCGTCGATCGTGCGGGCACCGCCGACCGGCGCGTCTCGGGTGACCGCGGCGACCTTGCCGTCGCGAACCCCCACATCGGCCGTCACCGGCGCAGCCCCTGCCCCGTCGAACACGGTTCCGCCGCAGATCACCAGGTCGTACGCGGCCATGACAGCCTCTTTCGATACTCGCGAGTATTGAGCGGATACTGGTGAGTATCCTGAGTGTCATGTCAGAGGTCAAGCGTCCGCCCAGAAGCGAGGTCCGCGAACGCATCCTCGATGCCGCGAGGAAGACGTTCGCCGCAGACGGATTCGCCGGCGCGACGATCGACGCCATCGCCGCAGCCGCCGGGTTCACCAAGGGAGCCGTGTACTCGAATTTCGGCTCGAAGGACGAACTGTTCTTGGCCCTGCTGGACCAGCAGATCCAGCGTCGGGCCGAACTACTGGCCAACGTGTCGAGCGCGCCGTCCGCAGACGCCGGGACGATGGCCACCGCCGTGGGCGACGCACTGATGCAGGCCGTTCGGGACAACCTCGACTACCACGTCCTATTCCTCGAGTACTTGCTGCGGGCAACGCGAGATCCCGCGGTGCGCAAGAAGTTCGTCGACCACCGTCGCGCGGTGCTCGCCCAGGCGCGCGACGCGGTCAAAGCCAACTGGGAGCCGTCCACGAATCTCCCGATCGAGTCGGTCGCCCAGCTCGTGGTCGCGTTGACCAACGGTTTCGCGATCGAGGAAATCGTCGCTCCCGGATCCGTCCCGGCGCACCTGATCGCCGATGTCCTCAAGCCGCTCGCAGGCAACAACCGCGACCCGCGACGACGCTGATCACACCATCCGCTGCGCGCCGACCCGGCCTGCTGCTCACCGAATCGCCTGCCGCGGCCGTCAGTTGAGGAGTGCCATGCTGATGGACGGGATGAACGTGACCATCAGCAGCGCGGCCAGCAGAACCAGGGCACTCGGGATAGCGGCTTTGGCGACTCGCAGCACGCTCATTCGGGACAGGCCGCTCGCGACGAACAGGTTCAGGCCGAGCGGTGGGGTGATCATGCCGATCTCGAGG
>WHSS01000261.1 GCA_009379975.1 Actinophytocola sp. | reverse complement strand
CCGGGAGCGCGCCGCTGCAACGCTGGACTGAGGGCATTCCCGATCCGCTGCCGTTGCCGTCCCCGCAGCAGCTGCGGGAGGCGTTTCTGTGGTCGGAGTTCCGCACGGTGAACAAGAACGCGTTCGTGTCGCTGCACAACAACCGCTACCGCGTCGACGAGATGCTGATCGGCCGCAAGATCGAGCTCGTGTTCGACCCGTTCAACCTCGATGAGCTGGAGGTGCGCTACCGGGGCCGCAGCCACGGCAAAGCGGTCGCGTTCGAGGTCGGCCGCCACGTCCACCCCAAGGCTCGCCCGGACACCGGCAGCGACCAGCACGGCGGTGCGGAGCCGAGTGGCATCGACTACCTCAAGCTGCTCGATGACGCCCACACCGAGAAGCTGGAATCGCGGATCAACTACACCGCCCTCTTCAACGACGACACCGGCGACGGCAACGACGGTGACAGCGGTGATGAGGATCCCGGCCTGTTCGAGGTGGTGGCCCGATGACCGCGTCGACACCTCCCGCGCGGCCGACGGTGACCGTCAAGCAGATCGCCGACCTGCTGGCCTGGGCCAGGTCGCTGTCCGAGCAAGGCCCGCGCCTGGTCGATCCGGGCGAGCGGGCGGCGTTCCTCAAGGCCAAGATCGACCTGTTGGGCCGCATCGCCGACGACGACCGCCTAGCGCCTGGGGGTGGTGCGTGATGCTGCAGCGCATGCAAGGCCACTGGGGCTTCACCAAGCTGCCGTTCGGCCGGGATCTGGCGCCGTCGATGCTGCACAAGCACGCCTCCCACAGCGAGGCCGTCGCACGGATCAACTGGACCGTCGGCGAGCGCGCCCTCGGAGTCGTCACGGGCGAGGTGGGGGCCGGAAAAACCGTCGCCGTCCGGGCAGCGCTGTCAGGCTTGGACGAGGCCCGCCACAAGGTGATCTATCTGGGCAACCCGTCCGTGGGTACCAGAGGGATCCACTACTCCGTCGTGACCGCGCTCGGGCAAGCACCCCGGTTCCACACCGCGGCGCTGATCCCGCAAGCCGCCGACGCGTTGTTGGCCGAATACGACGAGCGGGGCCGCCACACCGTTCTCGTAATCGACGAGGCCCATCTGCTCTCAAATGGCCAGCTCGAGGCGATCCGCCTGCTCACCAACCATGAATTCGATTCCCGGGCCATTTTCGCCTGTCTGCTTGTCGGGCAGCCCACCCTGCGCCGGCGGATCAAGTTCGGGGAACTGGCCGCGCTCGATCAGCGGATCGCGGTGCGGTTCCAGATGAGCGGCATGAGCAGGGACGAGACCGCCAGCTATGTCACCCACCACCTGAAGTTGGCGGGCCGGTCGGACACGCTGTTCTCCGACGACGCGATCACGCTGATCCACCAGACCAGCCGTGGCTTCCCGCGCATGGTCAACAACCTCGCCATGCAGGCCCTGCTCGCCGCGCTCAGCGAGGACAAATCCATCGTCGACGAGAGCAGCGCACGCACCGCCGTGTCCGAGGTGACAGCCGAATGACCACCAACCCGGCACCACCCTGACCACGCCGCCAACGCGGCAACCGCACCGCCACACAGATCACGAAAGCCCCGCCAGGATGGCCTGGCGGGGCTCCTTCATACCCCGTACATGGTCATCGCGAATGACACCTACATGGTCACGCCGAACGACGGACAACACCTGCTCGGTGTTGACCCGAATTCGCCGCTGCGTTGGGGAGTGCCGGCAACCTATCTCGTGATCGCAGCGCTCGGCGTGATATGGGGACTGGTGCTACGGATTCTACGACCGCGGGTATACGCCACCATCGGACTCGGAGCGAAAAGCGCCACAGCCACCGCGGCTGCTTCGGGGTCCTCCGGACGGCCCGATGACCCCGATCTGGCCGAAGCGGGGGTCGGGAGGTGAGTACCGTGGAGATCGTGCACGCGACACCGACCGATACCGACGCGGTCGCAGAACTGGTCGGTTCGGCATTCCACGACCTCGATGTCGCCCGGTGGCTCATCGACGACCCCAACCAGCGGGCTAAGGTGCTACCCGCGAACTTCGCGATCTACGTCGAGCATGCCATGGCGCACGGGGAAATCCACCTCGCAGGCGACGAACCGGTCGCCGTCGCGGTCTGGTTCCACCAGGACCGGGAACTCGCACCACCGCCGCCGGCCGACTACGACACCCGCCTGCAAGCCGCATGCGGGCGGTGGGTCGACCGGTTCCGCGAGCTGGACGCCGCTTTCGACGCGCACCATCCCCACGACCGTCCGGCACCATCACCTGGCCTTTCTGGCCACCCGTCCTGACCTGCACAGTCGCGGGATCGGCTCCGCGCTCCTTGACCACCACCACCAGCACCTCGACCAGGTCGGGAGCGGCGCCTACCTCGAAGCGAGCAGCCCGCGCTCCCGAGCGCTCTACCACCGGCACGGCTACCACGACCTCGGTGAACGCTTCACTCTGCCCGATGGTGGCCCACCACTTTGGCCGATGTGGCGGCCAGCAGCCGAGTGATTCCATTCATGGCAGGCGACTCCTCGGACACCGTTGACGGCGGTCGTCGTCACGGCCACGTCCATGCCAGGTTGTTTGTGTCGATGGAGGCCGGTGGCGAAACTCGAGGTAAACATGCCGGCATGGCGAAGCGGATGTGGGGGGAATCGCATCGGTCGGGAGTGGAGACAAAGAAGCTGAGAAGGTCAACGGGGCCGGTCAGCTCGCGCGGCTTTCAGGTGTCTCGAACACGACGTGGTCTACAGCTCCTCGGCGGCCACCCGCGTCGCGGCCATGCAGCTCGGCGTTGAGTCCAGCAGCGCGCACATCGTCGGCTGGGCACACGAGATGGCCGCGTGGTTCGCGTTGACGCGCGGCGACTACGGCAGCGCGATCGAACACGAACCAACCTGGTCTGCGTGATGCCCGAGAGTCACAGCAGTTCTGTCCTGCCTGTCGTCTGTCCGATGACGACTGATCAGTGAATTCACTATCGTTTCGGCGCATATTCCGATCGCCACAAGACTGAACGCAGCCCGAAAAAGCATAACCAGGTGAGCGCGACCGCAGACATCAACAGAAAGATGTACAGCCATGCTGACGCGTCGAATGAAACGTCGGGCCGGGATTCCGACGGGCGTGTCCCCGCGATGAGGGCGAACACTCCCCACGCCAACGGTGCACTCATTGTGGCGAGCACCAGGAAGAACATCAGGGCCGCGCGGGTGACCCGCATGTCGGTCAGCTTCAGGTAGCCCGAACTCACGCATGCCCTCGCGCCCAATGTCATCGCACCCGAACCGAGCAGGCAGAACGCCGCCATACCGCCGAACATGACCATTCCGGGACGGAGAGGGTAGCCGGAGGGCACCAGGCTGAACGGCCAGATGACCAGCGCCGGACCGATGATCAGGCCAAGTCCGAAGACGGTCAAACCCAGCCGCGTCGAACGACGCCGGACGGAGCGAATGACCGGCTCCGGTATCGGCACTGCCCGCAGGTCATACACCGGGCCACCATGCACTATCGCGCCTCCCAGTCTCCCGGATCGGACATGCTGGTCTTTGACCGCGTCCATTCTGTTCCAATGTCGTGCGTTCCTTGCGCGATGGTGTCCTGCTCGGCCTTGATCGTGTCCTCCGCCGCGTCACGCGACGTGATGGCGGTAGCGACCAGTGCGATGCAAGCACCGACAGCCACCAATATTGCCGCAATGGCCGCCGGAATACCAACGATGGTCGCCGCACCAACGATCGCTGCCGCAATGGCGACGACGAATGTTCCGAACGCGATAAGTATCGCTGTCCAGAAGTCCTCGATGCCATTCGCCAGGCTCTTCAACGACGTGTTGATTTGAACGGCCAGCGACTTGATTCCTTCGAGACCCTCGCCCTGTGGCGGAACGATCGTCTTGTAAGCCTCGGCGGCGCGTCCCTCCCACTCGATATTGGACCGCATGTTTACCAGCTGGATGTCGCCCGCGATGTCACCGATGCGGTTACCGATTGATTCACGCCATTCGTCGGCGAACTGCTTCAGCTTCTCCGGGTCACCGCGATTGGTGAGGAAATCCGTAAGCCTGTCCCAGAATTCCCCCATCTTCTGACGCAGCTGCTCCATTCCCCGTTCGATGGGCTCGATCAGGTCGTCGAACGGCCACGGCACCCAACTGAGAGCGTCGTTGACCTTGTCGAAGAACTCCTGAATCTTTCGTTCGATCTCGTCGGCCTTCTCAACGGCCTCGTCGATGACAGCGGAAGTCATTCTCCCTCCAAAGCGCTTTCGCGCTGCCGGAAGCCAGTCGCTCCTTCGGCTTCCCCTTCTTCATAGTTGGCAGCAACACTGACGAGCGTGTCCGCGAGTTCACGGAAGTAGCCGACAGCTTTGCCCAGGAGATCCTCAATCGCAGCACGGGACTCGTTGTAGGTCGTGTCGATCCCGATATCAGCGCCGTACATCATCACGTCGGGGGAGCCGTTGAGTGCGAGCGGTCCGACAGCACTCGCGGGGTCGGCCAGGTCCTCGGCCGCCTGCTCCCAAATTCTGGCGTCGGACCTGAGCGCTTCTATCGCTACGCCGATGTCCGTCATGGTCTGCCTCCCTATCCTTCGTCGCTCAACTCGTCATGATTCCCGTGCTCGCCGAATCCTGCGGACCAGTGCCTGCGGATCGGATGCCAAGCTCATAAGCTCTGTGATAGCGGCACTCTGAGGTCCCTGCGCAAGTTCGCCGAGTGAGGACTGAGTACTGAAACCGGTCAACGCGTCGAGCAACTCGCTTTCGATCTCGGTGTATCGAACGTCGCCAACCCAGTTCGTGTCGATCGAAACGTCGAGGACCTGGCGCTGCCTCCCGGAGACGGTGACATGACCTCCCGCGCTTGTCGTCGTAACGGGCGCATCGATGATCGTGGACGCCTGCGTCAGGTAACGCTCAAGGTCGGCCGATGCTGTATCTACGAGTCGCATGGCGTCCTCCTTGGTGATCGGCATGCTGTCCCCGCGCTCACTGTACTCGGACGTGCTCGACTGCACGCCGGTTCCACTCTCAGGCTGACCGGTCATGTCGACCTGCTCGACCTGCACAGCCAGAGCATGCATGGTGGCGGCATTAGTCGCGTCAACAACGCTGGTGTGCAAGGCGCGCGGGTCAACCGAGTTCTTCCAGTCCCCTGCCAGCCGCACCGACACCACGTCGCCGGCCTCATTCACCGCAACCGTGACGATTCCGTCGCGGTCCTGGCCAGTGATGGATTCATCGGACTCAGTTGTCGACTCCCCCTCCCCGTCCGGGTCATCCCACTCGTCATCCTCTTCGAAACCCCACCTGATGTTCATGCCTCGTGATGCTATCGGTGATGCTATCGGTGATGCCGTTGGTATGCCGAGAGCAAAGAAATTCCAGTCGACTGTTTGCCGCGGTAGACCTACCAAGAAGCTACCAAAAAGCGGCTCTCCTGACACACCTGTGGGTGCTTTGAGCGAGCCTGAGTAGGCGCACGCCGTTCCCTGCATAGGTTTCTGAGCTGTCGAAGGCACAGGAACCAGTGATCAGGAGAACGGCGTGCGTGATGTCAGCCTATGGCGGAGT
>WHSS01000189.1 GCA_009379975.1 Actinophytocola sp. | reverse complement strand
GGCGCCGGCTACCAGCGCCACCCGCGCGACGTCCGCCGGTTCGACCGCGACCGCCGCCGCGTCGATCGGCGCGCCGAGCAGCGCGGCCGCTTCCGCCTGGCCCGCGACGACGCCGGCCGGGTCGGCGCCCGCTTCCAGTGCCCTGGCGTAGAAGGCCATGGCAGCCGATGGGTCCTCGAAGCGAAGCTGCTCCGCCGCGGCGCGGTATGCCTCGGCGGCGAACGAGCTGCGGGCACCCGCAGCGCTCAACTGCTTGGCGGCGGTCACCGGGTCCGCACCGGTTGCGATCAAGGCCCGCGCCACCGCGTCATGCAGCCGGCGGCGACCAGCGGGTGGCAGCTCGGCGAGCACGGCCCGTGCCAGCGCGGGAACCAACTGCTCACCGCCGGGCACCACCAAACCGGCATCGCGAAGCGAGCGCATCGCAGGCGTCAGCGCGGCCAGTTCCATGCCCGCGGCCCGAGCGAGCGCGTCGTCGTGCAGGTCGAGCCGCAACGCCAGGATCCGCGCCAATTCGGCTACCTCCGGATCCAGGACCGCCAGGCGCTGCTGGATCCGGGCGAGCAGCGCGGGCGGTGGGCCGCCTCCTGGCGCAGCCGTGGCCACCGCCACCACCACCGCGGGCAGCCCGGCGGTGACGGCCCGCACCTCGCTCACGGTGCCCCCGGCGGGCGCGTGCCGGGTCACGGTCGTGATCACCGCGGCTATCCCGGCGTCGTCGAGCGGTTCGAGTTGCTCCACCTCGCCGCGAGCGGCCAGGGCTTCGTCCAGTTCCGCGAGTTCGGGCGAAGACAGGCTTGGCCGGCGGCTGATCACCATCTCCAGGCCGTCGCGGGCGGCGCGGGCCAAGGCGCGTAACACCGGGCCTGGCAGCCGGTGAGCGTCGTCGACCAGCACCACGCTGCCGTCTGCCCTGGCGCGATCGAGCCGCGCGGCGAGCTCGGCTACCGGCTCGGCCGTATCCGTGACCCGTACCGCCGGCTTGCCTGACGTGGACAACGTTGCCGCCAGCGCTTCGAGCCGGTACGTCCGGCCCGACCCGTCGACCCCGACGATGACGGTCATCGCGGACCAGCCTGCTGGTGGCTGCGCTGCTCGATCATGGCGAGGCGTTCCTCCAGTGGCTGAGGCCAGGGGAAGGTAGGGAACACCAGCGTACTGGCCCGCCCGCTCGTGAGTGAATATCATTGCCCGGGCACTGACTTTCACGCACGAGTCAGATGCGGGCCAGCACCAGTCCGCTGGTCGGCACGCCGGTACCCGCGGTGACCAGCACGTGCTGGGCGTCCTCGACCTGGTTGACCGCGGAGCCGCGCAGCTGGCGAACCGCCTCCGCGATGCCGTTCATCCCGTGAATGTAGGCCTCGCCGAGCTGGCCGCCGTGCGGGTTGAGCGGGAGCGCGCCGCCGAGTTCCAGGGTGTCTCCCGCGATGAAGTCCTTCGCTTCCCCCCTGCCGCAGAAGCCCAGTTCCTCCAGCTGTAGCAACACGTACGGCGTGAAATGGTCGTAGAGCACCGCGACGTCCACATCGGACGGCGTGATACCCGCCTGCGTCCACAGCTGCCTGCCGACCACGCCCAACTCCGGCAGTGCCGCGAGCTCGTCGCGGTAGTAGCTGGTCATGACGTACTGGCCGGGACTGCTGCCCTGCGCCGCCGCCGCGACGATCGCGGGCCGATGCGGCAGGTCGCGCGCCCGCTCGGCGCTCGTGATCACCAGGGCCACCCCGCCGTCGGACTCCTGGCAGCAGTCGAGCAGCCGCAACGGCTCGGCGATCCACCGCGAGGCCTGATGATCGGCCAGCGTGATGGGCTTGCCGTAGAACCAGGCGTTCGGGTTAGTCGCCGCGTGCTTGCGGTCGATCACCGCGATCCGGCCGAAGTCCTCGCTGCCCGCGCCGTAGTCGTGCAGATACCGCCGCGCGAGCATCGCCACCATCGCGGCGGGCGTGGCGATGCCCGCCGGGTAGTGGAAGCTGTTGTCGATGCCCGAGGTGTTGACCTGCTGCGCCGCACCGGCGGAGACCTGGCCGAAGCGGTGCCCCGAGCGCTCGTTGAACGCCCGATACGCCACCACGACGTCGGCGACCCCGGTCGCCACCGCCATCGCGGCCTGCTGCACCGTGGCGGCCGCCGCGCCACCGCCGTAGCCGATCCGGCTGAAGAACGTCAGCTCACCGATGCCGAGCTCGCGGGCCAACGCGATCTCCGCGTTGCTGTCCATGGTGAACGTCACCAGACCGTCCACATCGGACGGCGCCAGCCCGGCGTCGGCCAACGCCGCGTGCGTGCACTCTGCCGCCAGCCGAAGCTCGCTGCGCCCGGAGTCCTTGGAGAACTCGGTTGCGCCGATCCCCGCAATGGCTGCCTTACCCGACAGCGTCATGGCGGTCATGGCAGCACCACCTGCACGGTGCCGGTGACGTGGTCGCCCAGGCTGTCCCGGCCAATGACCTCGATGACGAAGCGCCGCTCGCCGCCGACCTCGATCTCATCGGTCACCCGCCCGCTGAAGGTGATCGTGTCGTAGGCGTAGCACGGCACACCGAGCCGGATCTTGATCGAACGCACCAGCGCCTCCGAGCCTGCCCAGTCGGTGACGAACCGCTGCACCAGGCCGTTGTCGGTGAGGATGTTGAGGAAGATGTCTTTCGAGCCGCGGCCGACGGCGGCGTCCCGGTCATGGTGGACGTCCTGGAAATCGCGCGTCGCGATCGCGGTACTCACCACGAAGGTCGGCGTCGCCTCGATCACCATGGGCGGCAGCTCCGTGCCGACGCCGACCTCGGCGGCGTGCAGTGTTCGCAGTGTCCGACTCATTGCGCCACCTGCCAGGCGGGCAACGTCAGCTCGTCGTCGATACGCAGGAACACCACGCTGACGGCAAGTCCGATGTAGACATCTTCGGGCCCGACGTCGATCAGTTCGCCGAGCACACGCACGCCCTCGTCGAGCTCGACCAGCGCGACGACGAACGGCAGCCGCTTCCCCGGCACCTTCGGGGCGTGATGCACCACGTAGCTGTAGAGCGTGCCGGTGCCGCGCGCCACCACGTAGTCCGGTGTGGTGGCCAGGTCCCCACCGGTCCCCACCGGGCCGGGCGGATGCCGCAAGGTCTCACCCCAGCGCTGGATGCGCAGCTCGCCCACGCTGGTGCCTTCCCAGAAGAACGCGGTGTCGGCGGAGATCACGGGCCGCAGCACACCCGCCGCGTACTCCGGGGCGTCGACAACGCGCGCCCGGTCAGCATCGGGCGCCCGATGCTCGCCCGGCGGCCGGAACTTAAGCACCCGGAACAGCATCTCGGCCACGACTTCCTCGCCGACGGTCCAGCTGGTCCTCGTCGTGACGAACCACCCCTCACCCAGCGCCGTCTGCTTCGGACCGACCACACTCTCCAGCCGCGCCGACGCCGCGACGTGCTCACCAGGACGCAGATAGCGGTGGTAGGTCTGCTCCGAGTCTGTCGCGACGACAGAGGTGAAACCCTCGGCGTCCAGTACCGCAGTCATCGCGCCGAGCGGGTCGTCATCGGCCCGCTGCCCGTGCAGTCCCCGCATCGTCCACACCTGCGCCATCGCGGGCGGCGCGACCAGACCGCCGTGCACCGACCGCGCGGCGAATCCGGGATCGTTGTAGACCGGGTTCGTCTCGCCGATGGCTTCCACCCAGTTGTTCACCATCGGTTGGTTCACCGGGTCCCGCGCGAGCCGCGGCGCCGAATCGCCTTGCGAGACAATGCGTTGCGCGGCATCCGAGATGGTGGTGCTGCTCATCGCGGCACCCGGGGCAGGCCGAGGCCGGTCATCGCGATCAGCTCTCGTTGGATCTCGTTCACGCCACCTCCGAAGGTCAGCACCAGGTTGCGTTTGGCTTGCATATCCAGCCACTCGACCAGCTCGGCAGTGGCGTCATCGGAGAGATCACCGTGGCGGGCGACGACCTCTTCGAACGCCGCGCATAACCGTTGCAGCCGCTCGGAGCTGAAGACCTTGGTCGCCGAGGCGTCCGCGACGTCGACCGGTTGCGACGCATCGGCCGCGGCGACCTGCCAGTTCAGCAACTCGTTGATGCGCATGGTCGCGCGTGCCTCGGTGAGGACCGCGCGTACATCCGCCTCGTCGAGCAGCGATCGTGCCGATGCCCAGGCGTGCACCCGGTCGTAGAGCGCACCGATCCGCCCGGCCGGGCCGAGCATGACGCGCTCGTGGTTGAGCTGAGTCGTGATCAGCTGCCAACCGCGGTTCTCCTCACCGACCAGCATGTCGGCCGGCACCCTGACATCGGAGTAGTACGTGGCGTTGACGTGGTGCGCGCCGTCGCAGGTGATGATCGGCGTCCATTCGTAGCCGGGGTCGGTCGTGTCGACGATCAGGATCGAGATGCCCTTGTGCTTCGGCGCATCCGGATCGGTACGGACCGCGAGCCAGATGTAGTCGGCGTCGTGGCCGCCGGTCGTGAAGATCTTCTGGCCGTTGACTACGTAGTGCTCACCGTCGCGAACCGCGGAGGTGCGCAGCGCCGCGAGGTCGGTGCCCGCGTCGGGTTCGCTGTAGCCGATCGCGAAGTGCAGCTCGCCAGAAAGGATCTTTGGCAGGAAGAAGTCCTTCTGCCGCTGCGTGCCGTAGGTCTGCAGCGTCGGCCCGACGGTCTGCAGCGTGACCGAGGGCAGCTGGACGTCGGCGCGGGCCGCCTCGTTGACGAAGATGTACTGCTCGACCGGGCCGAAGCCGTGACCGCCGTACTCGACGGGCCACCCGACGCCGAGCCAGCCGTCGCTGCCCATCCGCCGCACCACGTCGCGGAAGACCGGCCCGTGCCGGTCGGTGCGCATCGCGGTACGTTCCGCGGGCGTCATCAGCTGGGCGAAATAGTCGCGCAGTCGCTGTCGCAGCTCCAGCTGCCCTTCGGTGAGTTCGATCCGCATCTGGCTCAGCCCCCCATCGTCACTAGCCGTTGCCGCTCGCCACCGAGGAAGCGCACCAGGTCCTTGATCGTCGAGTAGTACCGATACAGCGGGTAGCTGACGTCGACGCCGAGGCCGCCGTGCAGGTGGTGGCAGGTTCTGAGGGCGGGCAACGCCTCCGCGGCGAGCCAGTAGGCGGCCAGGTCGAGGTCATCGGCCGCGTCCAGCCCGGCCGCCAGCCGCCACGTCGCCGATGTCGTGGCCAGCTGCACCGTGCGGGCGGCGATGTAGACGTCGGCGATCTGCTGGGCAACGGCCTGGAAGGTGGCCAGGGGCTTACCGAACTGGTGCCGGGTGCGCAGGTGCGCGGTGGTCAGCTCGAGCGCACCCGCCAGCGCGCCACTGCCGGCGGCGACAGCGCCCGCGAGGGCATACCGCCGCAGGGTGGCTGCCGCCGCCCTGGTGTCGTCGGTGCCCAGCAACTCGGCCGTCGCGGCGTCGAGCCGGACCGTGTACTCGGGGGCGCCGGACGAGCTGGGAGTTCGCGTGAGCGTGACCCCGCCGGCGTGCGGGTCGACAAGGAAAACGCCGCTGCCACCGGGCACGGCTGCAGGTAGCAACATCCGGTGCGCCTGCTCGGCGTAGGGCACCGCGGCTTTGACACCGGTGATCTCCCAGTCCGCGCCGCGGCGCTCGGCAGTGGTCGCCGGGCTGCCGGTCAACGCGGCGGCGGGTTCGCTCGGGGCACCGGTCAGCACCGCGTCACCGGTGGTAACGCCGGGCAGCAGCGCGGCCTGCTGTTCGGCGGTGCCGTGCGCGACGATCGGCAGCACCCCGAGCCCGAGCGTTGCGAAGGCAGGCACCGTCACGGCCCGCTTGCCGATCTCGTGCCAGAGCATCGCGACCACGCCGATGCCGAGGCCGTCGCCACCGAGTTCGGTGGGCACCGCCAGCGACAGCAGGCCCACCTTCGCCAGCGCGGCCCATGCGGCCTCGTCGTAGTCGCCGCCCGCCTCGGCTGCACCGTCGGCTACGCCGCCCAAGACTTCGCCGGCGAGCTCGGCCACCGCTCGCTGGGTCTCGTCATGGCTGAAGTCCACGCCGTCTCCTCGCGTCGAATTGAAACCTGTTCTAGTCTTAACCACAACACCGCTCGATGGCAACCGGCACCCTGCTTACGCCCCGGCGGCGTCGAGCAGTTCGGCCAGCGCCGGCCGGAGCGCATTGGCGAGCGGCCAGAGGTCGTCGATCAGGTCACGGGCACCGAGCAGTCCGACGTGGAGCTTCCCGGCCAGAGAGACGACGGTGACGTTGAGCCCCGCGCCGTGGAAGACCGGGCCGAGCGGGTACATGCCGGTGATCCGCGCGCCGAGCAGGTACAGCGGCATCGGCGGCCCCGGCACGTTCGAGATCACCAGGTTGTGCACCACGGGATGCTTCTCCGCCAGCCGCAGGCCGGAGTACGCACGCACGGCGAGACCGAAGGTGGTCGGCGCCGCGAACTGCGCCCAGTCCTGCAGCAGGTCGGCGGGAACCGTCTCGTGATGCGCCTTGGCCTTCCGGTTGCTGTTCCCCAACTCCCGCACCCGTTCCGCGGGATCGTCCAGGTGGGTCGGCAGCGACGCGAAGATCGACGACACCTTGTTCGCGCCCAAGTCCTTGCGCTCGGTGCGGCCGCGA
The DNA here is from genome assembly GCA_009379975.1 of Actinophytocola sp. GTDB lineage: Bacteria > Actinomycetota > Actinomycetes > Mycobacteriales > Pseudonocardiaceae > WHSS01. Next base: position 2,643 of record WHSS01000189.1, on the reverse strand, counting down.
ACCGAGACCGGCACCGTGGCCAGCAGCGGCTTGTCGGGTAGTTCGTCGCGCTCGATGAGGAAGCTGCGCAACGCCCCGGTACACATCGCGAGCACCACGTCGTTGACGGTGACCCCGAAGGCGTTTTTGACCCGTTTGACCTCCTCGAGGCCGACCTCGGCGAAGGCGACGCTCCGGTGTCCGGTGATGGTGCCGGCGAACCCGAGCACCCCCATCACCGACCAGCTGCCAGCGGCTCGGCAGTGCGGGGTTCTCGCGCTGCTCGGGCGGCAACTCCGGCATCGGCGCATCGGGCGCCAGTGCGGAAAGGTAGGTCATCAGGTTCGCGCTGCTGACCCCGTCGATGCCGGCGTGGTGCATCTTGACGATCACCGCGATCTCGCCGTCGGTGCCGCCTTCCACGACATGCATCTCCCACAGCGGCCGCTCCCTGGACATCGGCTGGCCCGCGATGTGGGCGCACAACTCGGCGATGTCCTCGGCGCCGCCAGGCGGGGGCACACCGATCCGGTGCACGTGGTGGTCGATGTCGAACTGACGTCTTCCACCCACACCGGGTGATCCATGTTGAGCCGGGAGCTGTAGAGCTTGCGCCGGAAAACCGGAATCTGCTCGATACGCTCCGCCAGCCGCGCCTTGAGCCCGTCGAACGAGTAGCCACCGGGGACGGTAGCGGGGTCCAGCTTCAGCAGCGCGCACACATGGAGCAACTGCGCCGAGGTCTCAAGGTAGAGAAAGCTCGCGTCCAACCCGGTGAGTCGCTGCATGGCCCTATCCTAGACGCAAATTGGAACATGTTCTAGTTTTTCCGACCGCCGTGCAGGTCAGGTTACGCTCTGGGCATGTTTCCGTCCTTCCGAACCAGGCACGCCGCGCAGCTGGCACTGACCGCGAACGCGCTCCGGCCGCTGCGGGGCAGCTGGATATCGCTGCCCGCGTTCGCCAGCGGCTGGCTCACCGCCGAGCTCGCACCTCAGCTTCTCGCGCTCACCGCGGCCGACGCCGCGGCGCATATCGCGCGGCGCGGTAAGACCGATCGAGTGGGCCTGGCGCTCGCCTGCCTTTCCGCTGCGGGGCTCGCCGCCCTCGCGACATCGGCGCAGCGCGCTCGCCACGAGGTGGAAGCGGCCTTGACCGAAACCCTGGGCGAGGACTACCTCGAAACGCTGCCCGAACCGCCGCTGCCCGCCGACCTGGCAACACCTTGGCAGCAGCTCGTGATGCCGTTCCGGATGCGCGACCCGGAGGTGGAGCGCGCGCGGGACATCGCCTACGCCCCCGGCGGCAGGCGCTTCACGCTCGACATCTACCGGCCTCGCACGCCCGACACTTCAGAGGGGGATCTGCCGGTGCTGCTGCAGATCCACGGCGGAGCCTGGGTGGTCGGTTCCAAGAACGACCAAGGCATCCCGCTCATGCTGCACATGGCTCGGCGAGGCTGGGTCTGCGTCTCGGTCAACTATCCACTCTCGCCCAAGGCGAGCTGGCCCGAGCACATCGTCGCGGTCAAGCGGGCGTTGGCGTGGATCCGCGGCAACATCGCCGAGCACGGCGGCGACCCCTCGTTCGTCGCGGCCACCGGCGGGTCCGCCGGCGGCCACCTGTCGGCGTTGCTCGCACTGACCCCCAACGACCCCGCTTGGCAGCCCGGCTTCGAAGACGCAGACACCAGCGTTCAGGCCTGCGTGCCGTTCTACGGCGCCTACGACTTCGCCGCGCAGACCGAATCGAAGGCGGCCAAGATCATGCAGCGCGCGGTGCTGGAACGCTACGTGGTGCGCCAGGATCCCCGGCAGTCCCGGGACGTTTACGTCGCCGCGTCCCCGCTGTCGCGGATCACCGATGCCGCGCCGCCGTTCTTCGTCATCCACGGCAAGCACGATTCGCTGATTCCGGTCGCCGACGCCCGCGAGTTCGTGCACAGGCTCCGCGAGACGTCGACGCAGCCCGTGGCGTACGCGGAGATCTCCGGCGCCCAGCATGCCTTCGACATCTTCCCGTCGATCCGCAGCGCCCACGTCGTGCGCGGGGTTCAGCGGTTCCTGGAGTGGACCTACGCGCGCCGGGTGCGACCCGAGGTCAGACGCGCAGTCCTGCCTTGACGAACTCGCCATGCGGGTCGCCGACCAGCTTGCGCATCGCCATATCCATCGCACCGACGATGCATTCGATCTCCGCGGCGAGGGTGCCGTCGAGCTGGCGGATCTCCGAGTTCATCGCGAACGTCTTGCCCTCGCCGAAGGTCACAGCGAGGCTGACGTCGACCACGTCAGCGGCGCGCAGTTCGCGGCGGAACCGCACGTGCGTCTCGAGCAGCACGGGCGCGATGTTGGCATCGCGCAGCCCGTTACCCCCGCCGCCGACGGACTCGAACCACTCGAGCCGCGCGACCTCCGCGTACTGGTGATACACCGCGTGGTTGAGGTGCCCGAGGCTGTCCAGCTCGTAGTGCCGCACCTTGATCCGTATCGAGAAGTTCTCGGCATCGCTCACGCCGCCACTCTAGGGCGGTGCTGAATGACCCCGCCGTCCTGGGGCGTGGCCGCCATACCTCGAACGGCGGGAATATGTCGACATATGCCCGGCGGCGGTGAGGCAGGCGGGGCAAGCTGCTAGGTTCGCGATGATCAGATGTGTCGGCTT
>WHSS01000129.1 GCA_009379975.1 Actinophytocola sp. | reverse complement strand
GCTGCGGAGCTCATGTCGCACCACGACCGCGCCGTGGTCGCCGGCGACGTCGAAGGCTTGCTGCAGGGGCTGGACATCGACGAACTCAACGCTCGGGCCGGGTATCGGCCCGGGCGGGGTTACGTCCATCCGGTCGAGGCCGCCAGCGAGGTCCTGGATGAGCAACTGCAACCGTTCCTCGACGGCGTGCAGCGCCGCGCCGATCTCGGCATGCGGCCCGCGGCCGTCGAACTCGCGGTGGGTATCCTGCTCGGCCTGTACGAGTGTCGCGACGACGGCTCCGAGACGCTGCTGGAGTACTGCCCGGACTACGCCGCCGAACGCGCATCGGATGTGGTGGACGACTGCGCGAGGCTCGGCGTCGCCCTGCCCACCGCCGAACTCGAAGACCTCATGCCCGACTGGGGCGGCCTGCTGCGCTGACGGCATCACCACCGCGCCGCGGTCATCGGGCCTTCGGTATCGTGCGCGGGTGTCTTTCGATCTTGCGTTGGCGGCCAGCCAGTGTCCGGTGGTTGTGGCGGCAGTCCGGTTGTCGGAGTGGGTGGGCGAGGAGGGTGTGCCGGTGACGGCGGCCGGGTCGCTTCGACCCGCCGATGTCCCCGATGCCGCGCTGGCACTCGGCATCGTGCGCAGGGCCAAGGTGCGGCGGGCCGCCGACGTGCCACAGGTGCACCGGCCGTGGCTCGCCGCGATCGGCATCGGCCTGATCACCGTCGGCGACCAGCGCGCGGTGCGGTCCGGGAAACTGGAAGATCCCCTCGGTGCGTGGTGGGCCGGGTTGCGAACACTGCTGACCGCCGAGGTCACCGACATCTACGACATCGATCCCCGGATCACCGCGCTGGCGACGCTGACGGTGGTAACGCAGGAGCTGCTGTCCGAGAGATGGCGGTTCCAGCATCGCGTCGAGCAGGTCATGGTCGACCGCGGCGACTGGGACAGCTTCGGCCGTCCGCAACGGCACGCCAGCGCCCATCCGGCGGAGGCCGCGCTGGACCTGCTGCGCCTGTTCGGCGTGCTCGACGGCACCAAGTTGACCCCGCTCGGTTCGTGGGCGCACGCCGAGTTGCAAGGTGTCGTGCCGCCCCAGATCACCCCGCAGATGCCGGCGAAAGACCTGCTCGCCCAGCTGGCCGGGCGCGACCGGGTAGACGCCGGCAACCGGGCCGGCCGCTGGTTCGGCGACCGTTCCCCCGAGCAGATCGCCGCCGAACTCGTCGCGGTCGCGGCCGACGCGACCCCGGCCGAGCGCATGATTGTCGTCGAGCTGATCGGCGGGTTGGGCGAGGACGCGGTCGCGGCGTGCCGCGGTACCGAAACGTCTGCCACAATGGCTCCCCATCTTCGGTCCCTGGCCTACCAGTTCGGACAGGCACCGGCGCCCGGCGCCGACGACGTGGTGTGGCTGGCCACCGAGTACGCCCACGCCGACCTCGCCTGCCACGACGTTTCAGACGCCGCCACGGCCCGCTACACCGCCATGGAAACGCTGGCCGCGGCCGATCTTGAGCTGAATGCCGGTGGCCTCGACCGGATCGCCGCCTGCGGGCACCCGTACGCGGCGGACGTCGCAGCGACGCTCACCGACGTCGCGGGAGCCCCGATCCCGGTCCAGCAGCTCAAGATCTCGCTGACCCGGGCGTGCTGGCGCCGAGTACTGCTTCCGGAGAACGCCACGCTGGGGCTGCTGCATCGGGTGATCCAGATGTTGTTCGGGTGGGACGGCGACCACCTGCACATATTCAGCGTGGGGCACCGCCACTACGCCGATCGATTCCACTGGCTCGAAGAGACCGTGGACGAGGACTCCATACGGTTGCACCAGGCGCTGCCCCATCCCAAGGCCACCCTGCGCTACACCTACGACCTGGGTGCCACCTGGCGGCACGAGATCCTGCTGGAAAAGATCCTCGACCAGCAGCTGACGCATCCGGAGTGCGAGTCCGGCCGGGGCGACAACCCCATCGAGTACTACGACCCCGACGACCCGGAAGATCCGGAGCCCTTCGACCCGGACGCGATCAATAACCGGTTACGCCGGCTGGCCGGAGCAGGTCGCTGACACGCCCCGCGCGATAGCCGGGCGGGCCGTCGACGCGTGCCATACTGCCGCGGTGGCGACACGACTGACCGTCGATGAGGCGCTGACCCGGTTCCTGGACGAGCAGCAGGAACGGCTGGCGCCGCGCACGTTCCGCAACTATGAGGACGTGATCGACCTGCTGCGCACTGCCTGAGCGGCTACGGCCCCAACATCCTGCCCAAAGCCGACCACGACCGCTGGCGGCGAGCCTACGACGACGGTGACGAAGACGCCTTCTGCACGCTGATGAGCGCCGACTACATCGCGAACATACTGGATGAGTTCCTCGGCTACTTCATGGTCCGCAAGGTCATCGCCGGGCAGGAACTGTTGCGCGCGTCGGGCACCGTGACCAAGAAGCTGGTGCGATGGCTGCACAAGCAGGGCCTGGCCAGTCCGGCCACCGCCGAACACCACATCGCGAAGGCCGCAGCAGCCGCGCGCGACCTGCCCGCCGCCGAACGCCTCGCCAACGCGCTGTACGAACTCAGCCTCGGCACCCCCATCAACGGCCGCGACAGCGCCGAGCAGTGGGTCGAGCCCGACCTACCGCTCACGATCACCAAGGTCGCGCCAGGCGAGCTCTGGTTCGACGGCGACCTGTGGCACGACGACGACATCGGCCCCCTCCCCGTGCCCCACAAGATCGAGCGACTGGCGCAGGAGGGCTGAGCGGTCACCGCGACCCTCGCCTACGCCCGCAACCGCTGGTGGCTGGTCGAAGTCGGCAACGTCTACCCGTGACCCGCCCGGCGCCCGGCATAGAATGCCCAGCCGTGCACTCCCCCGATGCTGAGACACCGGCTGACATCGTCGACGTTCCGGATGCCCCTGGGCTATGGCGGCTGCTGGTAACAGACACCTGGAGCCGCGAGACGGCACCGACGATCGCGATCGAGGTGTTCCGGCGCCTCCACGACGCCGGACAGCCGGACCCCTACGATTCGGCGCTCCTGCTGTGTACCGACTGGCGGTGGCAACGGACCAGCGCCCGCGTCCTGGCCGGCATCATCGACACCGGAATCCTCGACCAGACCGACCTGGACCGGCTCGCCGAGGAATGGCTGTGCTCGGACAAGGTGACGTACCGCCATCCGCTGGGATGGATCGGCAGCACCTTCACCGAGTTCGATCTCGGCCCACCAGGCTCGCGGCGTGCGCCACGACCGCGGACGGTGCACCTCGACCCCAACACCCCGGCAACAGCCGAACGCCACATCTGGCCACCGCTGCGCAAATGGGCCGCCCAGCACCTGCTCACCCGCAACCGGGCCACGCCCGCGGACGTGCTCGGGCGTGCGCGCGCACTGCCCGCGCACGACGGCGCGGCCGTGGTCACCGGCGCGGTCCACGCCGCAGACCAACTGCACCCCGAACAGGCACGAACGGTGGTAGATGCCGCCCTGAGCTGGGGTCACAAGGCGCCCCGCAAAGCAGCGCTGGAACACCTGACCGCACGGGGCGAGCACGATCGCGTGCTCGCTATAGCCGCCAACGACTCCGACGCCTCCATCCGGGCGTGGGGCCGAAAGCAGTCCACCGACGCCATCCAGAGCAGCCTCTTCGACTGACCGCGCGTCTTCGAGCCCGCATCGACCCTGCTGCGTCCCCGGCACGGGATCCGGATGCCGCCGGCTCAGGTGTCGCTGCGGTTGCCATCCGCCTTGCGCTTCGGTGGCAGCCAGTGGGTGCGGTACGCGCGCTCGATGTTCGGGTTTCCCGACTTGGAGAACCGAAGCCGGCGACGGTCCCTGGTCCAGCTGACGTACACCGGTTCGCTGGGTCGCAAGCCAGGGGTCTTATTCATAAGTCGGGCTATTCACATCGGACATGTCACCTCGATCTTGTTTCTCACCTGCAGTCACTCGTCGCGAGCCACCCTCCGGGCGGCCCCCGCCGAATGACTTGTGAATAGCCCTCCGGCGCTCTTCGCCCACTCCGGAAGATCCGCATCGCCGTACTGATCTTGGGCAGGCCGGCCACCGTCACCCGCTCCAAGTACGGCACCCGGCCGCGCCGCCACTCTTCCACCTTCTCCGGCCGAAGCCATCCGGTGGCAAGCAACGCATCGATCGCCGTCATACAGCCCTTCTCCGCAACTGCCGCACTTCCCGCGGCACCTGACCGGCCACCCGTATGCGCGGATCAATCGCCCGGGCCAGCCGGCCACCAGATGATCGGGTGTTCACCGAGGCCGGGTGGCGCCTCGCCGGCCAGCACGCCGAGCGCTTTGCGGAGCTTCGCCAACCCCGGCCGCGTTTCCACCACCACCGTGCAGCAACAGCAGCCGGACGGGAGCGTCCGGGGGCCCGGCCCGCTCGATGTGGACGTCCATATCGCGCCAGCGCCACCAGGTCGACTCGCGGTCCGGTGGCGGTGTCGGGCAGAGATCGGCCGGCAGATGTGCCAGGTAGGCGTCGTGCATGCCCATATCGTTGGCGGCATCGGCCACCCCTGACAACCCGCACTAGGAAGATCACCGACATTCCGCGCAAAACGCCCGCCAGCAGCGCTCGCCTGAGACGGTCGCCGCGACCCTGGTGCACGCAGTCGACGCCCGACAACACCGCGTTGTGGCGGACCGGGCCGCGGCCGCGAAATTCTGCAAGACTGATGACGTGCATCTGATAGCGCCCATGATGTGATGCCCCGACCCGCTAGGGATCGGCCAGGGAAGGCCGCGTGGCTCGGACCCCTCGCGCTCGGCCTGGGGTTACTGTGCTGGCTCGCGCCGGTCGGGAGTGAGCTCGTCGCTTCCGCCGCGATCACCAGCGGCGCCGTCTCCATCGTCACCCGCCGGGGTTACCGCATCGACTGGGCCGCCGCGGCCGGGATCTTCGCGGGCACGCTGCATCTCTATGTCGCGGTCATGCTGTTCGCGATCACCATCGGCGAGAGCTGATCGTGCCGTCGGCGCCCCGGCGGCTCACTCCTGGACGGGCTCGACCTGGATGTCGAGGACGGTCAGGAACGCCGTCGCCGCGGGAGACAGGCCGACACGGTTCCAGACCAGGTATTCGACACGGGCAGGCGCGTCGGTCACCGGGATGGTGATCACGCCGGTGAGCTGAGGAACGTAGGCCGACGGAAGCATGGCGATGCCGAGGCCTTGCCGGACGAGCCGAACCATGAGGTCCGCGGCCGGGACTTCGAAGGCGACGTCGCGGTCGACGCCCGCGGCGGAGAAGGCCTGGTCGGACTGCGCACGCCCGGCTGTCCCGGCCGGGAAGTCGACGAATACCTCGGAAGAAAGCCGGCGGAGGTTGACCTTCGGTTTCCCGGCGAGAGGATGTTCCGGCGCGACCACGGCGACAAGTCGATCTCGGGCCAGTTCGCGTGCACCGACGCCGTGAGGCTGAGCCGTGGCAGGCAGCCCGAGGCAGGCGACTTCGATGACGCCCTGCTTGACCTGCTCGACGAGTTCCTCGCTGGCACCTACCCGCAGGCCGATGCGCACATTCGGGTACCGGCCGCGGAATTCGTGTAGTGCGGCGGGGATGTCCACCGCGGCGACGGTGGGGATCACGCCCACGGTGAGACGTCCGCGCACCTCGCCGAGGGCTGCGGCAACCTCCGCGGCGGCGCGTTCGGCGGCGACCAGGCACTGGCGTGCGGCGGGCAGGAACGCTTCACCGGCGGGTGTCAGCCGCACTCGGCGACTGGTTCGTTCGAAAAGCTTGCCGCCGAGTTCCCGTTCCAGGCGCGCGACCTGATGACTGAGGGCGGACTGGACGACCAGGCATCGCTCGGCGGCGCGAGTGAAGCTGGCCGTCTCGGCGACCGCGACGACGTAGCGCATCTGCTGAAGCTCCATTCATCTATCTTAAAACGCGATAGATAAGCTGACAAACATGTGTTGGACTCATAGATCACGCCGGGCGACACTGGGTTCGTGATGAACCTGACGATCTCCGCGAGGGCCGGCAGCGGCCTGACGCAAGGCCCGCTTTCCCGCACCGCGGTGACGGCGCTCGCGCCCATGGTGTGGGGCACGACCTACGTAGTCACCACCGAGCTTCTTCCCCCAGGACATCCCCTGCTCGCTGGACTTTTGCGTGCGTAGCGCCTTGGCGTACTGGCTCGTGACCATGTTCAACGCGGCCTTGGAGGACGGGTAGACCAACCCATGCAACGTCGACTCGATGCGTCCAGGGTCGGTGGTGATCGCGAACGAACCGATCCCGCTGGACACCATTACCAGACGCGGGGCATCGGACTTACGTAACAGCGGCAAGAACGCCGCGGTGACGCGCACCGTCGGCCGCCGGCAGTGCGTTGGTCAGCCGGGCGACGGCTGCCGCTCCGCGTTGTGTGTCGCGTGATCCCAGCCAGACGGTCCAGCCCAGCTCCGCCAGCCTGCGTGTCGTCTCGAATCCGATTCCCTTGTTGGCCCCGGTAATCAGGGCGATCCGCTCAGTTGTCATGAGGCCGAGTTTGCGTGCCTCGGCTCGGTCGTAACAGGACCGCCCGACCGTGGGAGCGCCGGTCCTACCCTGACCGGCGCCGGGCACGGCATGCTGGAGGCGTGAACCGCGATGAGCTGGCGGCCGTCGTCCGGCGGGCCCGGGAACGGCTGAGCCCGGACCAGGTGGGGTTACCTGCCGGGCCGCGCCGCCGCGTCGTGGGACTGCGCCGCGAAGAACTGGCGCTGCTCGCTGGAATCAGCGTCGACTACATCGTCCGGCTCGAACAGGGCCGCAGCACCCGGCCATCGGCCCAGGTGCTGACAGCGCTGGCGAGGGCGTTGCGCCTCAGCGCGGATGAGCGCGATGAACTCTTCCACCTCGTCGGCATGCCGCCACCGGCCCCCGGCACCATCGACCTGCATGTGCGGCCCAGCGTGCTACGCCTGATTGATCGCTTCGCGGATCTGCCGACGATCGTGCTCAGCGCGAAAGGCGATGTACTGGCATGGAACGCGATGGCGTCCGCCCTGCACGGCGACTGGTCCGCGCTGCGGCCGGAGCGCCGCAACCTCAATCGGCTGCGTTTCCTGCCCGATCCGGCCGATCCTCCGATGAGCAGGGTTGCGCAGTCCGCGGACGAGCGCGCGAGCACCGCGACCCAATCGGTCATGAGCCTCCGCGCCGCCGCTGCCCGCTACCCCAAGGATGCCGAGCTACTCCGGCTTGTCGACGACCTGCGAGCCGGCAGCGAGGAGTTCAACTGCCTGTGGAATCAGGGCGGCGTGGCGCACTGGCGCAGCCATCGCAAAACCGTTGAGCATCCGCAGATCGGGTCGCTGACCCTCGACTGCAACACGCTGCACGTGCCGGACGCCGACCAGCTCGTCATCGTCTACTCGGCAGCGACCGGGTCCGCCGAGCACGATCAGCTCGCGCTGCTACGCGTGGTCGGCACCCAGTCCGTTACCTCGGCCGGCTGATCTCCAAACCGATTGTCCTGGCATGAACACCGCTGCTTGCTAGTAACCTCTTCAGGCCATGAGTCCTGTGAGCCGACTTTTCGCCGTCGCGGTGGTGCACCTGCTTGCGTTGTTCCTCGTGCCGGCTACCAGCGCGGAAGCAGCTGTGAGCAGCACAAAGGCACAGCTAAGGGTCGCGCCGAACCCGGTGGACAAGGGCGAAGCGACGACGGCGTTCGGCGAGGGCTTCTGCTCATCGCGGCAGTGCTCGGCGGTTGCGATCACGCTGAACGGAGCGACCGTGGCGACCGTGACGGCGAGCAAGGACGGCAGCTTCGCCGCGCGTTTCAGGCCGTCGGTGGACGCGGGGCAGTACACCGTGACGGCCACGCAGAGCGCACCGAACGGCGGGCGCGAGGCATCCACGACGCTGGTCGTCCGCGCGGCAAGGTCGACAACAACGGCCACTCGGACGACCACAGTGACCAAGACCACGACCAAGACCAAGAAGCCATCGCGGACCACGAAGTCACGCGCCAGCAGTACCAAACGCAGCAAGACCAGCACATCGAGCACAACCAGCACGACGACCACAACGGCGTCGGGGGTGGCGACGTGGCCGTGGGGATCAACGCCGGATGACCCCACGTCGTCCGCACCGCTACTCGTGCCGGAACACATCGCCGACGTCCCCCGCGATGGCGGTGACGGTTTCCTCGATGTGCTCCGGTGGCTGCTGCCGGGGGCCGTCGTGATGCTCGCGGTCATCGGGGTGGCGGCCTGGCGGGGCCGCTCCTCGGGCTCAGCCGACCTACCCAGGCTTCGCTAGCGGCCGGCGCGGGTGGGACTCGAACGCGCGGCACCCGCTGCTATCCCTGGTGCTCTGGCCAGCGGTTAGGCGAACAGGTCGTCGACCGATTCGGCGGTGGCGGCGCGGTGGATCCAGGTCTCGAGCTGGTCGAGATCGGTGCAGGCCGTGATGCGGGCGCGGGTGTCGTCGGGCACGTCGATGTGCCGGGCGGCAAGGAAGGCGAGCAGCGCCTTGGCCTCACCCTTGGCCTCGCCTTCGGCGCGGCCTTGGCCGAAATATTTGCGGGCGAAGTCGCTCTGGTACTCGTAGGTACCGGTGATCATCATGGCCTCCAGATGGTGTCGTGCCGCTGTGGGCAGCGCCGCGAGCACGATGTCATAGTACAGGGCGCTGTGCTCCGCATCGACAGTTTCGAACGCGCCGAGCATCGCGTGAAAGATCTTGTCCCGCTCCGGGTGAGAACCGCCATGAGCCATCGCCGAGAGCACAGCCAACTCCGGCATCCGAGCCGCCTGCCCCGCGTCAGTCACCACCGGAACCCGCTCCGGACTCACCACCAACGGCGCCAGCACCCAGTGAGGATGGCCCAGCTCGATCGGCTTCGCACACCACGAAGCCGTCGGCCTATCGGCGCTGACCACCAGCAGCACAACGGGACAACGCAACCGCGCACGCAAAGTCGCGAGATAGACCGGCCAACTCCAGCGTTTACCCCCATCCCGGCACAACTGCGCCTCGACAACCACCGCCAACAGCGGCCTCGCAGCATCGGAACCGGTCAGCACCACCACCGCGTCCGCGCGAAACTCCGTCGGACTCACATCGGTGAGATCACCACACTCCAACCGCGCATGCTGATACTCGGGCACGTCCACGCTCAACGAACCCGACAACAACTCAGCCGCCAGCGCCGGCTGGTTCCGGAACAACTCGACAAGGGCTTCATGCAGGTGAGAAGGCACGACCGGGACGCTAACCACACCCACCGACAAGTTTCGATCCCCAACGGAACCAAGGTGCCATTCGGTGCCACATACGCACCGAAGGCCCCCTTGGGCTCGCCCCCGACGGCACCTACTCCGGACGCACCGTGGACCAGTGACCGGTCGCGATCATGCCGAGCGAGAGCAGCAGCTTATCCCGCGGCTCCTGCAGGCTTCGGCCGGTGAGCGCCTCGATCTGCTTGAGCCGATAGATCACGGTGTTGCGGTGGCAGAACAGCTCTTCCGCGGCATGGGTCGGCGAGCCGTCGTTGCCGAGCAGCGCGGCCAGCGTCCGCAACAGCACTTCGCCGTGCTGGGGCGGTTGCGCCAGCAGCGGGCCGACGGTCCGCTCGACCAGCAGCGAAGTGACCTCCGGGTTCGCCGTCATGAGCACTTCAGGCAGCCGCTCGGTGACGGTGACCAGCTGTCTGGTCCCTTTGGGCACGGTGTCCGCCGCGCGCGCGGCGAGTTGGTACGCGGTGGCGAAGCCGGCAAGCCCATCGGTCGCGGGTGCCACGCCGGCACGTCCCGCGACGGCGGGCCGCAGGAGTTCGAGAAGGCCTCGGATGCCGTGGTCGCCCAGGGCCACCAGGCCGAAGTATGAGCCGGCCCGGACGTGCCAATGCGAGACGACACCGGCGCGCTCCAGCTTGTCCTCCGGCGCGAGCAGCGGCTCCCCCGACAGGTCGTCGAAGGGCGCTACGACGCACGCGAGCGGTTCGTCCACATCAATACCGAGCACATCTCGGGCTTCCACCGCGAACTCAGGGTCGGCCCCCCGCGCCTCGGCGAGGCCATCCAGGATGCTCTGTTGCCGCTGCAGATCCCTCCGCTGCAGCCGGGAGTTCTCCTGCCGGTAGGACTCGATCAGGGTCCGGTTCTGCACATCGAGCGCCTGCCAGATTCGTTGACCTGCCAGCAATAACACGTGGTCGTCAATGGCAACGGCATTGTTCCCCCGCCGCTGCAGCAACGCCTCCCACAACACCCGGGTCCCCAAGCTGTAGGCGTTGAGTACCAGCTCCATCGGCACGCCTTGCCGGGCCCGCCGCCTGCCGGTCTCGCGCCAGACATGCACCGCCTTCTCGTCGGGGCGGGCCACCCACGCCATGGTGCGGATGCCGCGCCGCACGTGCTCCCGCGTGCTCGCCCGGACATCCGCCCGCAGCTCCGGTGACGCGCTTTCGTAGAACCCCCGATCCTTCTCCAGCAAGGTGAGCGTGATGCTGTCCGCGATGACATCGGCCTGATCCAGCAGCGACGCCCAGGCCTGTGCGATCTGCTCTTCCACTTCGTGTCGGGAATCGCCGGCGTGCCGGTGTCCGACCCTCGGCGAACCGGAGGCATTCATACCTACCAGCGTGTCACTTAGCGCACAGTTCGGCCATCTTCCGTCCCGCAGTTAGGGCGTTCAGCACGAGGAATTCTGTGCACCGTGTCCATTTCCCCCGCTGTGCGCGTAGCCCAAGGTGGTGTTCACCACATCGTGCGACGAGGAGGGTCACGTGAGCGAATCGGCCACAACGTCCACCACGAGTGAACGAGGGTCCGCCAGCTTCACGATATCGGACGTCACCGTGAACTTCGGCGGTATCGTCGCACTCTCGGAAGTCACCATCGATGTGGCCCCGAACCAGGTGCTGGGCGTCATCGGCCCGAACGGGGCGGGTAAGACCACGCTCTTCAACGTCGCATGCGGGTTCGTGCAGCCGAATACCGGCACGCTGACTTGGCGGGGCCAAGAACTCAACCGGCTTCGCCCGCATCAGCTCGCCGGGCTCGGCATCGGCCGGACATTGCAGGGCCTTGGGCTCTTCGACCGGATGACCGTCTTGGAGAACGTCCTGGTCGGTGCAGACCGTCACGCCAAGGCGGGCTTCTTCGCGGGCCTGCTCGGCCTGTCCCGCAGTGCTTCCGAGGAGCGTCGACTACGCGAGCGCGCGATGGAGGCACTCAAGGAACTCGACGTCGCCGAGTACGCCACCCAGCTGCCTCCCAGCCTGCCGTACCCGATCCGCAAGCGGGTAGCCATGGCGCGGGCGCTGGTCAGCGATCCCGACCTGTTACTGCTCGACGAACCCGCGTCCGGCTTGTCGGGCAAGGAAATGGCCGAGATGGGCGAGCTGATCCGAGGCCTGGCGCAGCGCATGTCGGTGATGCTGGTCGAGCACCACATGGACCTGGTGATGAGCGTCTGCGACCGCATCGCCGTCCTCGACTTCGGCAAGGTGATCGCGCGCGGCGCCCCGGACGAGATCCGGGAGGACCCCGCCGTGCTCTCGGCGTACCTCGGCAATGAAGTCCACCACGTGCCGGAACAAGCCCAGGCAGGGAGCTGAGGCGATGCTCGACATTCGTGATCTCACAACGACCTACGGCCCGGTGACCGCGGTCGACGGTGTGTCGTTCACCGCTCCCCAAGGCAAGATCACCGCGGTCCTCGGCGCCAACGGGGCCGGCAAAACCTCTCTGCTGCGCACGATTTCGGGGTTGATCCGGCCCGCGAGCGGCACCACTTACCTCGGCGAACTGGATCTCGGCTCGGTCGCGGCGGAGAAGATGTCTAGCCTCGGCCTTTCCCACGTCCCGGAAGGCCGAGGCGTGATCACCGAACTCACCGTCGAGGAGAACCTGCGGCTCGGCGCGCTCGGCCGAGCCGACAAGTCCCGGCCGGCCGACCTCGACCGGATCTACTCGCTGTTTCCGGTGCTGCGCGAGCGAAGGCACGCCACGGCGCACGTGCTCTCCGGTGGCGAACGGCAGATGCTGGTGATCGGCCGGGCGCTGATGGCGACCCCGACGGTGCTGCTGCTCGACGAGCCGTCGCTCGGGCTCGCGCCGCGCATCGTCGCCCAGATCTTCGACCTGCTCAAGACCTTGGTGGAGTCCGACGGGCTGACCATCGTCCTGGTCGAGCAGAACGCCAGGAGCGCGCTGTCGATCGCCGACTACGGGGTCGTGCTCAACCTCGGCAAGCTCGTCGTCCACGAGGAGGCAGCCGTGCTCGCAGCCGACGAGAAACTCCGCCACGCCTACCTCGGATTCTGACTCGGTTTTCTGCCCCTCGCGACCACGGGAGACCTCGTGCAACAGTTCGTCACCACGGCTTTGAGCGGCCTGACGCAGGGCATGATCTTCGCCGCATTCGCGCTCGCCCTCGTGCTGATCTGGCGATCGACCCGGATCGTCAACTTCGCGCAGGCGCCGATGGCCATGATCACCGTTTACATCGCCCTTGTCATCATCGATGCCGGCTACTCCTACTGGATCGGCTTCGCCGCCGCCCTGATCTCCGGCCTGCTGCTCGGCGCGGTGGTGGAACGGGTGGCCATCCGGCCGGTCGAGAACAAACCGCACGTCAACGCCGTGATCCTCACCCTCGGGTTGTTCATCGTCATCCACGCCTTGGCGGCGGTGATCTTCGGCTCGCGCTACCGATCCTTCCCCGCACCCTTCGGCCTGTCAGGATTCCAGGTCGGCGACTTCACCATCGCCCTCACCGGCTTCGGAATTTTCAGCATCCTCGCCGTCGTCGTAGTGATGCTGTTGCTGGTGTTGCTGTTCCGCTTCACCAATGTCGGACTGATGATGCGAGCCTCGGCGTTCAACCAGGAAGTCGCCCGGCTGCTGGGTGTGCGGGTCAGCCGGATGCTCACACAGGGCTGGGCCCTGGCCGCACTGGTGGGTTCGCTCTCCGGCCTGCTGATCGCGGGCGGCAACCTGGTCCATCCCTCCTTTATGGACTCGGTAGTGGTCTTCGGGTTCGTCGCCGCCGTCCTCGGTGGACTGGACAGCCCGATCGGGGCCGTGGTCGGCGGGTTGATCCTCGGCATCTCGCTCAGCTTCGTCAGCGGATACATCGGCTCCGAACTCGTCGCCCTCGCCGCCCTGCTGATCTTGATGGTGGTGTTGCTGCTACGGCCCGGCGGGCTGTTCTCGCACACCGCGGAACGGAGGGTCTGACATGCCTGTCACCACTCGGATATCCCGGATTTCGCCTGCCCTGGCAAAGCCCATCGGCCGGGTCACCTCATCGACCCTGCTGCGGCACCTGGTGATCGCGGTCCTCGGCCTGGTCCTGGTGATGCTGGTACTGGAGAACACCAGCCCGTTCCGCCACAGCCAACTCGCGG
>WHSS01000140.1 GCA_009379975.1 Actinophytocola sp. | reverse complement strand
GCACTCTTTTCGCCCGATCGTGGCCTGCCGCGAGCGTTGTTACTGTCACCGCATGATCGATGACTCTGCGCGGTCAACCGCGCCCCAGCTGACCCGTCGACGGGTGATGGGCGCCGGCGCCATCGCCGCGACCGCAGGGCTGACCGGATCCGGCTACGCGGCGGCGCAGCACCCTCCGCCGCCGCAGCCGATGGATCCCGGCGCCGCGTGGCGCAAGCTGCTCCGGGGCAACGAGCGGTTCGTCCTCGGCCGCCAGCACCATCCGCACGAGCAGCTCGACTGGCGCCGCAAGCTGATAGACGGCCAGCGCCCGTTCGCCTGTGTGCTCGGCTGCGCCGACTCCAGGGTCACACCCGAGCTGGTGTTCGACCACGGCCTCGGCGACCTGTTCACGGTGCGGGCGGTGGGCGAGGTCCTCGACGACGCCGTCGTCGCCAGCATCGAGTACGCGGTCCAACACCTCGGTGTCCGGTTGATCGTGGTGCTCGGTCACGAAAGCTGCGGGGCCGTCTCGGCCGCCGTCGACCTGGTGCGCAACGGCCGGTCCTACACCGGAGCGGTGAGTACCGTCGCACGGGCCATCGAGGCGACCGTGCTCGCCACGCCGCCGGCCGACGATCCTGACGAGTTCCTCGACGCGTGCGTCAAGCAGCAGGCCCGCCGGGTCGTCCAGCAGCTCCAGGAGCGTTCGACGGTGATCCGGGAAGCCGCGGCCGAGCACGCCGTCCTGATACCGGCGAGGTACGACCTCGACGAGTTCCGGGTGGCCAGGGTCTGAGACCTCAGGCGGCGGTGCGCACCGGCTGCTTCGGCTCGGCAGACGCCAGGCCGGGAATCAGCTTCAGCAGGTTCGCGGGCTTGGCGGCCTCGCTTGCCTTGTCGAAGAAGCCGTTCGGCAGCGAGAGCTTGATGATCTTCTTCCACGCCGAAGCCACCTGCTTGGGCAGCGGGCCGGAGACGTAGGGCAGCTGGTAGCGCTCGAAGAGCTCCTGCACCTTCGGTGCGATCTCGGCGTAGCGATTGCTCGGCAGGTCCGGGAACAGGTGGTGCTCGATCTGGTACGACAGGTTGCCGGTCATCAGGTGCAGCAGGGGACTGCCGGAGATGTTGGCCGAGCCGAGCATCTGCCGCAGGTACCACTGGCCGCGCGTCTCGCCCACGATCGAGCGGCGCTCGAAGGTGGCGACGCCCTCGGGGAAGTGACCGCACATGATCACCGAGTGCGTCCACAGGTTGCGCACCACGTTGGCGGTGAAGTTCGCGGTCAGCGTCGTCAGGGCCGAAGGACCTGACAGCAGCGGATGGACCACGTAGTCCTTCGTCACCTGCGCGCGGATCTTCTCACCAACCCGCTTGGCGCGGGCGCGGAAGTCGGGGTCTTGGCGGCGGCGCTTCTGCAGGTTCTTGCCGAGCTCGAGGTCGTAGGCCGCGATGCCGTACTCGAAGAAGCACGCGTTGACGAAGTTCCACAGCGGCTGGCCGAGGTAGAGCGGGTACCACTTCTGGTTCTCGTCGACCCGCATGATGCCGTAGCCGAGGTCGTTGTCCTTGCCGATCACGTTCGTGTAGGTGTGGTGGAGCTGGTTGTGCGAGTGCTTCCACTGCTCCGACGGCGAGACCAGGTCCCACTCCCAGGTGGTGGAGTGGATCTTCTCATCACGCATCCAGTCCCACTGGCCGTGCATGATGTTGTGCCCGATCTCCATGTTCTCGAGGATCTTGGCGACCGAGAGGCCCGCGGTGCCGACCAGCCACGCCGGCGGGAACAGCGAGAACAGCAGCACCGCACGGCTGGCCAGTTCGAGCTTGCGCTGGGCGTCGATGACCTTGCGGATGTAGGCGGCGTCGCGCTCACCCCGGCTGGCCACGATCTGCTCGCGGATGGCGTCGAGCTCGCGGCCGAGCGTCTCGATGTCTTCTGTCGTCAGATGGGCGGTCGGGTCGTTGATCGTGGCAGTCATGCAGGGCTCACTCTCTAAAGTTCGATGTCGCAGGTGCCGGCGGCCGCCGATATGCAGGTCTGCACCAGCACGCCGTCGCCGGGAACGGCGGTGGTGACGTCGCCGGTGCGCAGGTCGCGGACGGCACCTTCTCGTAGTGGCGCGACGCAGCCGAAGCAGATGCCCATGCGGCAGCCGGAGGGCATGAGCACGCCCGCCGCCTCGCCCGCGTCGAGCAGCGGTGTCGACCCGTCGGCCTCGGTAGTGGTTTCGGTCTTGGAGAACGTGACGGAGCCGCCTTCGCCGGTGACCAGCACCGTCGGGCGGAAGCGTTCGGTGTGCAGGCGGTCGGCGATGCCTGCCTCGGTCCAGTGCGCCTCGGCGGCGTCGAGCAGGCCCGTTGGGCCACATGCCCAGACCTCGCGCTCGGCCCAGTCCTCGACGACGTCGCCGATGGTGGCGATGTCGAGCAGCCCCTCGGCGTCGGTGTACCGTTCGATCAGCCGCAGCTGTCCCTGCCGAGCCAGCATCCGCAGCTCACCGGCGAAGATGACGTCCTGGGGGGTGGGCGCGGAGTGCACCATCACGATGTCGGGCACCGCGCCTGCCGCCTGGACGACCTCGCGCAGCATGCCCATCGCCGGGGTGATCCCGCTACCCGCGGTCACGAACAGCACCTTGGCGGGCGGCTGCTCGCCGAGTACGAAGTCGCCGGTGGCCTGGTCGAGCTGGATCACGGTGCCCGCGCGTGCGCGACGCACCAAGAAGTTGCTCACCGTGCCGTCCGGGATCGCCTTGACGGTGATGGTGATGCAGCCGTCGGGGCGGTCGCCGGGGGAGGTCATCGAGTAGGCGCGCCACTGGCGCACGCCGTCCACGTCGACGCCGATCCGGATGTACTGGCCAGGGGTGTGGCCGCGCCATCCGCGGCCCGGCCGGATGACCACGGTGACCGCGTCGCGAGTCTCAGGGTGGATCGCCTCGATGCGCCCGCGCAGGTCGGCGCCGGAACGTAGCGGGCTGATGATGTCGAGGTAGTCCGCGGGCAACAGGGGTGTGGTGATCATTTCGGCGAACCGTACGGCCCTGTCCCGCAGCGACAGGGTCCGTTGCTTCCGCTTGGTGGCGGGGACCGTCGTTGTCATAGCTCCAGCTTGGTCTATCCCTAGGGGTAAAGTCCTGACCAGACGATGTGAAGGATTGGCCAATCATTGTTCGTAAGGAACAAATCATGGCGGAGAGTAGGCGCGGGCAGGCCGAAAGTCGCACAGTGGCGGGCGCGGCCGAGCTCAGCTTGGACGCGGAGGCGCTCGGCGCCCTCCGGGAGCGATTGCCGCAGGTGGCCGAGGAGACCATCGCCGCGATCATCGTCGAGGTGCCCAGCTACGCCGGCGCGCTGTCCGGGCGGATGGGTGCCACCATCCGCGCCGCCGTGCAGACCGCGCTGGGTAACTTCCTCGATGTGGTCGGCGGCCCGCAGGAACAGGGCGTCGCGCTGGGGGTGCGGTCGGAGGCGGCCTACGAGCTCGGGCGGGGCGAAGCCCGCAGCGGCCGCACGATGGACGCGCTGCTCGCCGCGTATCGGGTCGGCGCGCGGGTGGCGTGGCGCGGGCTGGCCGACACCGCCGTCGCCACCGGGGTAGCCGCCGAGATGCTGGTGAAGTTCGCCGAGCTGGTGTTCGCCTACATCGACGAGCTCTCCGCGGCGAGCGCGGCGGGCCACGCCGACGAACTGGCCACCAGTGGCCGGGCGCGGGAGCGCTACCTCGAGGAGCTGAGCCGGAACCTGCTCGCAGGCGCGGACGAGGACGCACTGGACGCTGGAGTGGAGCGCGCCGCCTGGCCGCCGCCGCGCAGCTTGACCGCGGTGCTGCTGCCCGCCGCCCAGGCACACGGCGTCCGGCGGATGCTCGATGCCCGCACCTTGATGGTGGCCGAGGACGTCCCCGGCCTGGAAGACGAGGATGGCATGGCGGTGCTGCTGGCACCCGACATGGACGACGAGGCGGGTGTCGACCGCGGCCGGTTGTTGCGGATGCTGCGCGGCAGGCGCGCCATCGTGGGACCGCACCGGCCGTGGCAGCAGGTACGGGCTTCGTTCCTGCGGGCGGTGCGGGCACTGGAGCTGATCAGCGACGACGGCGACGCCGTCGACACCGAGGAGCACCTGGTCGAGCTGGTGCTCACCGCCGACCCGGAAGCCCTCGATGACCTGCGCGAGCGCGCGCTCGCGCCGCTGCGGAGCCTGCGCCCGGCGACCGCGCTGCGGCTGGCGGACACGCTGCGGTCCTGGCTGCTGCACCGGGGCAGGCGAGAAGCCGTGGCGGCTGAGCTGTTCGTGCATGCGCAGACCGTGCGGTATCGGATGGGTCAGCTCCGGGAGCTGTTCGGCGACCGCCTCGACGACCCGCGCTACCTGCTCGAACTCACTCTCGCGCTGGCTGTGCCGCGGCCTCCCGAGACTGAGACTTAGTAGCCGCGCCAGCGGGGTTCGCGGCCCTCGGCGAACGCGCGGATGCCTTCCTCGGCATCGGCGGAGTACAGCGCATCGGAGGCGATGTCGCTCTGCCGTTCGAAGGCTTCCTCGGTGGACCAGTCCGGGCACTCGTCGATGATCTGCTTGCTCAACTCCACCGAAAGCGGCGCGTTGCTCGCGATCTGCCGCGCCAGGTCCATGGCGGCGTCGACGGTGCCGCCCGGTTCGGTGATGCGGTTGACCAGCCCGAGGTCGTAGAGCCGCTGGGCGGTGACCGGTGCCCCGGTGAGGGCCAGCTCCATCGCGGTGCTGCGGGGGAGTCGCTGGGCGAACCGGAGCACACCGCCCGCCGCGGCGATCAGGCCGCGCTTGGGTTCGGGCAGCCCGAACCGGGCGTCGTCCGCGGCGACGATCAGATCGGCGGCCAGCGCGAGCTCGCAGCCACCCGCCAGGGCATGCCCTTCGACCGCTGCGATCAACGGCTTGACCGGCGGCTTCGCGGTCACGCCGAGCGGTCCCCGATCCTCGGTGATGGGGAACTCGCCGCCCGCCGCGGCCTTGAGGTCCATGCCCGAGCAGAAGGTGCCCCCGGCACCGGTCAGGATCGCCACCCGCGCCTCGTCGTCGGCTTCGAAGGCGTCGATGGCCTTCGCCAAGGCCTGCGCGGTGGCCAGGTCGATCGCGTTGCGCGAGCGCGGCCGGTTGAGCCGGAGCATCGTGACCGGCCCGTGCCACTCCACGAGCAGCGGCGGCTCGCCCACCGGTGGCAAGGCGGCAGGGGTGGTGCTGTCGACGGTGAGACCGTCGGGCGCGGTGACGGTGACCTGCCAGCCGAGCGGGTCGCCGCCCAGTACCGCGCTGACGATCTCGGGGTCCTTGCTGCGGAGGAGCACCCGCGCGCCGTCCGGGGTGAGAGCGCTGACGATGGCCGCTTCCGGCTCGCGGTCCCGCGTGTACGGGACCGTGTAGGCGTCGACGACCGCGGGCCCGGTGTAGTCGGTCAGGACGCGCCGAGCGGGTGGCCGTTGCATGCGCAAGCCCGCGTCGATCTGCCGGAACGCCAGTCGCGGCGGCTGTGCGGAGTAGATGCCGATGGCGTGCTTGGTCATGTACCAGCCGACCGCGGTTGCCAGGCCGTAGGTTTCCGGCTCCGCTCGCAGCCGCGACACCAGGTTCGCCACCGCGTGGCTGGTGTAGTTGTTGCCCGGCCCGCCTGCGAAGGTCAATCCGCCGGTGACGGTGAGCGGGCGCGCCGGGTCGCCGACGGGCAGGCCGAGGGCGTCGGCGGCGAGTTGCACGGCCGACGGGAAGCAGGCGTAGAGGTCGATGTGGGCGACGTCGTCGATGCCGATGCCGGCGTGGTCGAGCGCGGCGGTGCCGATGGCTTCGATCGCGGGGACGGCCGCCAGGTCGGCGCGCGCCGAGACGTACCACTCCTCCTGGGCATGCGCGCCCGCGTGCACGAAGACCCAGTTGTCCTGCGGAACACCGGCGGCCTGCGCGGCGGCCGCGCTGCACATGATGAGCCCGGTGGCCTGGTTGACCTGCAGGTTCGCGGTGAGCAGCTTCGGGTAGGGCGCCGAGATGGGCCGGTTGTCCTCGGTCGGCGTCGCGAGCTCGGTCGGTTCAGTCGCCCGGGGCAGCCACGCGTACGGATTGTCGGCCGCAACCTCGGAGAACTGGGACCACAGCCGCGTGATGTGCCGCAGGTGCGACGCCGGGTCGGCCTTGCGCTTGCCCCGGATGGCGTTCTCGAGCAGCGAGTAGAGGTAGATCGGGGCGACCAGGCCCGCGGCGTTCTCGGCGGCGTTGCCGGGGCCGTGATCGACGCCCAGGGTTTTCGTCGGCTGGGTGCCCGCGGGTTGCTGCGGCCAGGCGGGGGTGGCGCCGCGACGTTCGGCGGCGGTCGCGGTGGCAGCGGCCTCCGCGCCGCCGAGCAGTGCGACGTCGACAAGCCCGTCGGCGATCGACTGTGCGGTGTCGTTGATGAGGCGCTGCGAGCCGTCGCCGCCGAACGCGGTCGTCTGCACTGTCTCGCGCGGCTGGGCGCCCAGCGCTTCGGCGATCAAGGCCGCGCCGTCGGCGTAGCTCCAGGACACGCTCGCCACGTACCGCACGGAGTCGGCTTGCGCGAGCAGCGCGTCGCCCGCGCCGCTGTCCTGACCGGCCCGTCGCAGCGCGTCGGCGGCCAGCGATACCGGGTCGTGGCCGTCGGTGACGCCGGTGTCGCGGTCGACGACCTGGCCGACGCCTACGATCACCGGCGTCCACGGGTCGAGGTCGGTACCGGTGCGTTCGTGGCGCACCGGGGCGGGCTTGGTTCGCGGCGGCTTGGCCGGTCGCCGCCTCGGCGACTGCTTCGGCGTCGTTTTGGTGCTTGGGGCGGGGGCGGCGGAGCCGTGCTGCGTCACCAGTTCGGCGAGTTTCGCCAGCGACTTGTGCATCGCGTCGCCGAGATTGCGCGCCACGAGCGGCCCCATCGGTCCCTTGATCGAGTCGCCCTCGATGCCGCCGTCGAAACGCACTGTCGAGCCCTCGGCGGTGGCGCTGACCGAGAAGTAGCAGCCGATCGAAGTGCCCATCGGGCCCTCGGCGTCCAGCCACACCAACCGCGGCGGCTCGGCGGCGGACACCGACCAGCGCACCTGGGCCGGCATCCCCATCAGCTTGAGCTGCTGGCGGAACGTGGCGCCCTTCCTCAGTTCGCCGGGCTCCCCGTCGGGCCAGCCGACATGCATGATCAGCCAGTCCGCGAGCCTGCCCGCCTCGCCCACCACGGCGAAGACCTGCTCCGGCGACGCGGGGATCGACACGGAGGCGCTGGCTTGGTAGGCGAACTCACGGGGTGGTGGCACCGCGGCTGGCGTTTCGGCGGCGCGGTCGCCATCGGACCGTCGCGACACGGCGAACGAGAGCATCGCTCGGGCGACGTTCAGGCCCGTTCGGAGCTTGCCGTGAATCATGCGTTGCCCTTCCGTCACAGACTAACCGTCAATACTGACGGTATCTGAAGCCCGTGTCCGCGTTCTAGGCCGTCTTGCCCGTCGCGGCTCGGCCGGCGCGCCTGCCGAAGAACGTCGAGTCACCGAGCGAGAGCCCGCTGCAGTACCCGTACGCCGCGATACCCGACGTGGTGCGTCCCGCCGCAAACAGCCCTGGGATCGGTTCGCCGTCCAGGTCGAGCACCTCGCCGCCGGGCAGCGTGTGCAGGCCACCGAGGGTGAACGGCGCGTATGGGAACTTTTCGGCGCGCAGGTCGAATCCCGCCAGCGGCGCGGTGAGCGGTACGAGCGCGGGCGTGCGCTTGTGGAACAGCGGATCCTCGCCCGCCTCGGCGTGCTGGTTGTAGTACGCGAGCGTGCCGGACAGCGAACCGGTGGGCAGCCCGATCTCCTGCTCCAGCTCCTCGACGGTTTCGCATACCCAGGTGGCCGTGACGCCGAGCCAGTTCGGCGCATAGTTCGCCTCGTCGACGATGAGGTACGCCTCGCCCTCCGCCTCGAGGAGTGCGCGCTGGCCGACGCGGCCCATGTAGGTGTCCTCGTTGATGAACCGATGGCCGCGCCGGTTGACCAGGATGCCGCTGACCAGGCCGCGCGGGGCGTTGAACGGCAGCGCGCACTCGATGGCGTCCATCCGCTTCACCTGGGCGCCCGCCGCCTGCGCCATCCGGATGCCGAGGCCGTCGTCGCCCTCGGTGCCGAGCCGGAGCGACGTGCGCGCCAGCGTCGGCACGTACTGCTCAACCATCTCGGGGTGGTAAACGAAGCCGCCCGCGGTGAGCACGACCCCGGATTCGGCGCGTAGCGCGATTTCCTCGCCGTAGCGGGAGGCGAGCACGCCGCGGACCCGCCCGTCGTCGTCGACGATCAGCCGCTTCGCCTGGGTGTCGTAACCGGCACGCGCACCCGCGTCGAGCGCCGCCTGCGACAGCGTCCGCATCAGCACGGCACCGCCGGGCCTGCCGCCCTGAACGGCGTGACCGCGCGGCGCGGGCGGGGTGATCTCGTCGAACGGGTAGGCGTTCTCGCCGCCGGTGTAGAGCAGGCCTTCGCCGTCTTTCGGTGACGGGCCGCCGCCCTCGGGTACGAAGCCGGCGGTGAAGGTGAGGCCACGGTCGACGAGCCACTGGTAATGCTCGAGGCTCTCGTCGCAGTACAGGTCGATCTTCGCCTCATCGGGGCCCGGCCCGCACGCCGCCTTGAGGAACGCCTTCATGCTCTCGGCCGAGTCGTCGAAACCGCAGTCACGCTGGATCGGCGTGCCGCCGCCGAGGTAGAGCAGGCCGTCGGAGAGGGCAGCGGCTCCGCCTGCCGCGCTTGCCCGTTCGATGACCAGCACCGACGAACCGGCTGCTGCGGCCTCATAGGCCGCTGAGGCGCCCGCGACGCCGAAGCCCACGACGATCACGTCGGCCTCGTCGTGCCACGTCTCGATCGCCGCCGCATGGAGCGGGCTCATGCTGGCATTGGTCATGACGCCATCCAGGGCGTGCCAAGGTCTGGGCGGTGCATGTAGAACAGGTTATAGCGAACCGTATCCCAGCGCTACGGGCTCAGTGTCGGCATCAGTGCTGGGGTGTAGAACGTGTTATCGATCAGGCTGGCTGATCGGACTCCGCGGCCAGCGTCGAGGCGAAGTCGTTGAACACCCCGGCGAGCTCGGCCGGCCGGCTCAGCATGGCCAGGTGGCCCGCCGCGAGCTGCCGCACGTCCTCGGTGCCGAGGTTGCGCGCCATGGCGAGCTGGAATTCCGGCGCGAACCGGCGCACGACTTCCTCGGTGAGGTCGCTGCACAGCCCCTGCCGGATGGCGGTCGTGGGCGGGGTGGTCCCGAAAATCCGCATCAGCCCGCCGACGATGAGCCGCTTGGGCATCGGCAGCGACGATACGAACGAGCCGCCGCCTGCCGGGATGGCCGCGCTGACCGCGACGAACCCGGCGAGCCGCTGCCTCAGCCGGTCGGCGACCTTGAGGCCGACGACGCCGCCGAGGGAATGCGCGACGACGACAACCCGTTCGGCGGGCAAATCCGCCAGCTGCTGCCAGACGCCTTCGGCGTAGTCATCGAGGCTGAGGTTCTTCCTAGTGTCCGGCTCGCCGTCCCGCTCCGGAAGCTCGGCGGCCAGGACGGGCGCGGTGAGCGACGATGTCATGTCCCGCCAGATCCAGCCGCCGAGGCCCGCGCCGTGGATGAGGACCAATCCGATGCCTGCTGTCACCATAAGGATGAGCAAAGCAGATACCACCGACAGAGAGCCGCCGCCGACCAGCGTGACCGTGGTAGATAGTTCGGATGTGCGTATCGATGGTGCTGTCGCGAACCCTCCCGTGGTGAGCGCGTGAGCGAGCTCGAGTTCCGCGGCAGGCGGGTCACCCGGGACCGGGCGTTGATCATGGCCATCGTCAACCGCACGCCGGATTCGTTCTACGACCGGGGAGCGACCTTCGCCGAGGATGCCGCGCTGGCTGCGGTACGGCGTGCCGTGGCCGACGGCGCGGACATCGTCGACATCGGCGGCGTCAAGGCGGGGCCAGGGGAGGATGTCAGCCCCGCGGCCGAGATCGAGCGGGTGGTGCCCCTGGTCGCGAGGATCCGCGAGGAGTTGCCCGAGCTGATCATCAGTGTCGACACATGGCGCGCCGAGGTGGGCAAGCTGGCCTGCGAAGCGGGTGCTGACCTGCTCAACGACACCTGGGCGGCGGCGGATCCGGAGCTGGCCGCGGTGGCGGCGGAGTTCGGCGCGGGCTATGTCTGCTCGCACACCGGCGGGCTCACGCCGCGGACGCGGCCCCACCGCGTGCGCTACGCCGACGTCGTGCGGGATGTGCTCGACGAGACGACCGCGCGGGCCGAGCGGCTCGTCGCGGACGGCGTGCCGCGCGGCGGGATTCTGATCGATCCGACGCATGACTTCGGGAAGAACACCTGGCACGGGCTGGAGCTGCTGCGGCGCGCGGATGAACTGGTCGCGAGTGGCTGGCCGGTGCTGATGGCGCTGTCGAACAAGGACTTCATCGGCGAGACCCTCGGCGTTGACCTGCACGAGCGGGTCGAGGGCACGCTGGCGGCGACCGCCGTGGCGGCGACGGTGGGTGTCGCCGCGTTCCGGGTGCATGAGGTCGCGGCGACCCGGCGGGTGCTCGATACCGTGGCCGCCATCACAGCCGCGCAAGCGTGACCGAAAGATGCCGCTGGTCAGGGCCGATCTGGGTCACCACCCTACGTGCGAGGGGTTGCGGCGGCAGTATCGTCTAGCGCATGGGCACGCACTTCGACGTGGTGGTCCTCGGGGCTGGCCCCGGTGGATATGTCGCCGCGATCCGGTCAGCGCAACTCGGTCTCAAAACGGCTATCGTCGAGGACAAGTACTGGGGCGGTGTTTGCCTCAATGTCGGCTGCATTCCCTCGAAGGCGTTGCTGCGCAATGCGGAGCTCGCGCATCTGTTCCAGCACGAAGCCGACACGTTCGGCTTCGAGGTCGACGGAACGGTGCACTTCGACTACGGCAAGGCCTACAAGCGCAGCCGTGACGTCGCCGATGGGCGCGTCAAGGGCGTGCACTTCCTGATGAAGAAGAACAAGATCACCCAGTTCACCGGCTGGGGCAGCTTCACCGATGCCAACACGCTGCAGGTTCAACTGACCGACGGCGGCTCCGAGACGGTGACGTTCGACAACTGCATCATCGCCTCCGGCGCCACCACGAAGCTGCTGCCCGGCACGTCGTTGTCGGAGCGGGTGGTGACCTACGAAGAGCAGATCATGACCGAGGAGCTGCCGGAGAGCGTCATCATCGCGGGCGCGGGCGCGATCGGTGTCGAGTTCGCCTACGTGCTGCACAACTACGGCGTCAAGGTCACCATCGTCGAGTTCGTGGACCGGATGGTGCCGCTGGAGGACGCCGACGTCTCCAAGGAGCTGGCCAAGCGGTACAAGCGGCTCGGGGTCGAGGTGCTGACCGGCACGCGGGTCGACGCGATCGACGACTCCGGCGAGAAGGTCAAGGTCACAGTGACATCGAAGGGCGACCAGCAGCAGACGCTCGAAACCGACAAGGTGCTGCAGGCGATCGGCTTCCAGCCGCGCGTCGAGGGCTACGGGCTGGAGAACACCGGTGTCGCGCTGACCGACCGCGGCGCGATCGGCGTCGACGGGGTCTGCCGCACCAACGTGCCCCACATCTTCGCGATCGGCGACGTCACCGCGAAGCTCATGCTGGCCCACGCCGCCGAGTCGATGGGGGTTATCGCGGCCGAGAGCATCGCGGGCGTGGAGACCATGGAGCTCGAGTACGTGATGATCCCGCGCGCGACGTACTGCCAGCCGCAGATCGCCAGCTTCGGTCACACCGAGGCGCAGGCGCGCGAGCTCGGCTACGACGTGCAGGTGGCGAAGTTCCCGTTCATGGCCAACGGCAAGGCCCACGGCCTCGGCGACACCGGCGGGTTCGTGAAGCTCATCAGCGACGCCAAGTACGGCGAACTGCTCGGCGGCCACCTCATCGGCCCGGAGGTCACCGAGCTGCTGCCGGAGCTCACGCTGGCGCAGCAGTGGGACCTGACCGTGCACGAAGTCTCACGCAACGTCCACGCGCACCCGACGCTGAACGAGGCGGTCAAGGAGGCGCTGCACGGCCTCGCGGGGCACATGATCAACATGTAGGGCATTCGGAGGCAACCATGCGCAATGCCGAAATGGCGAAGCTCGACGGGCTGGTCGGCGAGTGGACGACGACGTTGTCGGACGCCTGGTTCCTCGAACCTCCTGGCACCGAGGTGTCGGGCACTACCACCATCGATTGGCTCGGGGAGTCGTTGCTGGCCGTGCGAACGGGGTTGGGTGGAGGGCAGCACGTACATTCCGAGATGAGCCTCGTACTAG
>WHSS01000152.1 GCA_009379975.1 Actinophytocola sp. | reverse complement strand
CCAGCGACAGGCACAGGGTCTCGACGAGCACTTCACCTTCGCCCGGACCGGCTACCGGCTCTTCGGTGAGCTGCCACGAACTCGCGTCGGGCAGCCCGACCGGCCGCGCGGCGAGCCGGATCTGGCGATTGATCAGCGGCACGTACGACTCCAAGCAATAGATACACAGGACTGTAGGTGTATCATAACTATCGTGTGCGCGACCGCAAGGGGCGTGGGGGATTCAACCGCCGCGTCCGCGCTCCAGTCGCACGTGTCCGCGTTCTGGTCGCGCGTGTCCGCGTTCTCCGTCTCCTTCTGCTGGAAAGAAGTTGATGTCGCACCTGCCGTGCTGCGCCCGAAAGTCGCCCGCCCGCCGTGGTTGTCGCCGCGGGTATTCCGTACCGAGGCCGCGGTCACCATCACCGGCATGAGCCCGGCCAGCGAGCAACGCCACGCCGCCCTGGCCGAAACGATGTCCGGCAGTCACTGACTCGAAGCGCGGACGCGTGGGTCTGGGGTGCGGACGCGTGGGTCTGGAAGCTCAGAACGGGTAGCTGGCCGCCTGGCCGCGCACGGTGATCCACCGAGTCTCGGTGAACGCTTCGATATTGGCCGCAGGCCCGCCGAATCGGCTACCGGTACCGGATGCGCCCGTGCCGCCGAACGGTGCGATCGCCTCGTCGTTGACGGTCTGGTCGTTGATGTGCACGATGCCGGTCGGAATGCGCTCGGCGAGGGCGAGCCCCTTGGCGACGTCCCGGGTGACGATGCCGAGGCTGAGCCCGTACTCGCTGGCGGCAGCCAGTCCGGCCGCCTGTTCCAGGTCGGTGAAGGGCACCACCGGCGCTACCGGTCCGAACACCTCCTCGGCGTAGGCGGGCATCTCGGGGCGCACCCCGGCCAGCACAGTGGGCCGGTAGAACAGATCGGTGTAGGAGCCGCCGGCCGCGATTTTCGCTCCGGCGTCCGCGGTGGCCGTGACGAGACCGTGGATCTTGTCCCGCTGACCGGCGTCGATGATCGGTCCGAGCGCGACCTGTTCGGTGGCGGGGTTGCCCACGGGGAGCGCGTCGGCCTTCGCGGCGAGCCTCTCGACATAGTCGGCGACCAGGCTCTCGTGCACCAGGTGCCGCCCGGTGGTCATGCAGATCTGTCCGGAATGCAGGAACGAGCCCCAGGCGCCGAGGCCGACCGCGGCATCGAGGTCGGCGTCGTCAAGCACGACGATGGCGGAGTTGCCGCCGAGCTCCAGGTGGGCCCGCTTGAGGTGCCGGGAGGCCAGTTCACCGACACGCCGCCCGGCGTTGGTGGAGCCGGTGAACGAGATGAGGGGCACGCGCGGATCGGTCACCAACGCCTCACCGGCGTCCACCCCGCCCGGCAGCACGTGGAGCACTCCTTCGGGCAGGCCGGCGGCCTCGAAGATTCGGGCGAGGGCGATGCCGCCGGAGACCGCGGTACGCGGGTCCGGCTTGAGGATCACCGCGTTGCCGAGGGCGAGCGCGGGTGCTACCGAGCGGATCGAAAGGATCAGCGGGAAGTTGAAGGGCGCGATCACCCCGACGACCCCGGCCGGGACGCGTCGTGTCATCGACAGGCGGTCCTGCGTGGAAGGCAGGAGATCACCGAGCGGCGCCGACGTCAATGCGGCCGCTTCGAAACATTCCTGGGCCGCTGTGTCGGTTTCGACCCCTGCTTTCGGCGGGATCGAGCCGGCTTCGGTGATCAGCCACTGCCGCACCTCGTCGGCGTGCTGCTGCCAGAGCCCACCGGCGCGACGGAGCACCGCGGCGCGCTCGGGATACGGCGTGGCGGCCCACTCGCGTTGCGCCACCGCCGCACGTTCGGCGGCCTGTGCCACATCCCGCGGTCCCGCCATGCCGACCCGGCCGATTTCCGCCCCGGTGGCGGGCTCGACCACGGCGCGTTCCCCGGCTCCTTCTCGCCAACCGCCGCTGGCGAGCTTTCCGGTCCAGATTGACGGGTCGAGCAGTGTTTTCGATGACATGGTCGGCAGCCTCCGCTGGCCTCAGGCGCGGGTGAAGAACCTCGTGCGTCACTCTGACGGCATCGGCACCGCGATGTCTCGCCCCGCATTCCACTCAACGGAAGACTCCAGGAGTCCCTGCGCCGCTTACTCCGCCGAATTGCCGTTGGTCGACAGTGTCTTATTCAAAGTCGGGCTATTCATCTGGTGGCTCGCCTGCGGCTCGGCTGTCACCTGGAGCCTGTCGGCGCGAGCCACCCTCCGGGCGGCCCCCGCCGACCGACTTGTAAATAGCCCTCAGCGGTGGCAGATCGTGCACCAGGCCGGGTGCCCGGTCGTCGGCCGTCTCGATCAGCCGCTGGGAGATGCCGGCCGCGGCCGAGCGAAGCGCGGGCACCAGCTTCGGCAGATCGGCGCGATTGGAGTGCACGACGATACCCAAGGACGCGGTCGGCGAACCGGTGTCGTGGTGGATGGGGACGGCGACCGAGCACGATCCGAGTGTCATCTCTTCGTTGGTTTCGGCATATCCCCGCTCGGCGGTGCGATTGAGTTCGCGGAGCAATCTGCCGCGCTCGGCGATGGTGTAGCGGGTGTACCGGGGTAGCGGCCGTTCGCAGTAGGCCCGGATGAAGGGCGGCTCGGCGAAGGCGAGTAATGCCTTGCCGACGCCGGTGGCGTGCAGCGGCAGGCGCGCGCCGATCCGCGAGATGATCGGCACCGAGCGGTGGCCCGCGAGCTTCTCGACGTACAGCGCGTCGAACCCGTCTCGGACGGCCAGATGGATGTTTTCGCGGTTGGCCTCGTAGAGGTCCTGCATGAACGGCAGCGCGATCTCGCGTAGCCTGCTCGACACCGGCGCGAGCAAGCCGGCTTCCCACAGCCGGAGGCCGATGCGGTAGTAGCTTTCGTCGTCGCGATCCAGCGCCCGCCAGGCTTCGAGTTCTCCCGCGAGGCGATGCGTCGTTGCCAGCGGCAGTCCGGCGCGGCGAGCCATTTCGGACAGCGACAACCGGGGATGCGCCACATCGAAGGCACCGAGCAGCGCGAGAGCGCGCGCGGTGACGGATTGGCCAGGTTGCGTGGTGTTGCCTGCCATCGTGACTGCTCCCGGCGTTGCTGTTGTCGGTGTCCGCTGGTCGGAAACTAATGCCTATCGAAGGTATGAGACCCCCGGTGGTTCTGCTCAGCGGAAGCCTACTGTCGGCAAAGGCCGCCTTCGGCGCGAGGATGAAGGGTGAGGTCAGCCGCGGCACGGGAGGTCAAGCTATGCGTACGCAGGTGGGGATCGTCGGAGCGGGCCCGGCAGGGCTGCTGCTGTCGCACCTGCTGCACCTGCAGGGAATTGATTCGGTCGTTCTCGAGCGGCGGAGTGAATCCTACGTGCTGCATCGCGTCCGGGCGGGATTGCTCGAACAGGGCACCACGGACCTGCTTCGCGAGGCTGGTCTCGGTGCGCGGCTTGACCGCGAAGGGCTGGTGCACGAAGGCGTGTTGCTGCGCTTCGATCGGGCCACCCATCGCATCCCCCTCACCGAGATGACCGGCAAGACGGTGACCGTCTACGGGCAGCAGGAGGTCGTCAAGGACATCATCGCGGCGCGCCGGGTGGCGGGCGGGAAGGTGTACTTCGAGGTCGACGACGTGTCCGTGGCCGGGACCTCAGGCGAGGCTCCGGTGCTCCGCGCGGTCATCGACGGCACGCCGGTCGAGATCGAGTGTGACTTCGTCGCGGGCTGTGACGGCTTCCACGGGATCTGCCGGGACGCGATGCCCGCCGGCGTCCGCAAGGTCTTCGAGCACGAGTATCCCTTCGCCTGGCTCGGCATTCTGGCGAAGGTCGCACCGTCAACGGATGAGCTGATCTACGCCTTCCACGACAACGGATTCGCGCTGCACAGTCTCCGCTCGCCCGACGTCAGCCGGCTGTACCTGCAGGTCGATCCCAGCGAGTCGATCGACAACTGGTCCGATGAACGCATCTGGGGCGAGTTGCGGAACCGGCTGGGTACCGACGACGGGTGGACGCTGGCGGAGGGGCCGATCTTCGAGAAGGGCATCACCGCGATGCGCAGCTTCGTCGTCGAGCCGATGCAGCACGGCAGGCTCTTCCTGGCGGGCGACGCCGCCCACATCGTCCCGCCGACCGGGGCCAAGGGGCTCAACCTCGCCGCCGCCGACATCAAAGTGCTCGCCGAAGCCTTCACGTCCTTCTACTCCCGCGGCTCGCGGGATGGGCTGGACGGCTACTCGGAGACCTGCCTGCGCCGGGTGTGGCGGGCGCAGGATTTCTCCTACTGGATGACGTCGTTGCTGCACCGCGCCCCTGAGGACACCGACGGTGTGCTCGCTCGACTGCAACTGTCCCGGCTGCGCTACGTCGCCGACTCGCCTGCCGCCGCGAAAACCCTCGCCGAGAACTACGTCGGATACACCCCGGCGTGACCGCTCACTGATTGGTACACCGGTATGAGCTCCTCGTGGTATACGACCAGTACGGCATTCCTCGAAGCGTTGCGCGAGGTCGGTGTGGACTACGTGTTCGCGAACCTGGGAAGCGACCATCCTGGCATCGTGGAGGCGTACGCACAGGCACGCGACGACGGCACCGACGGCAGGTTTCCCGACCTGATCATCTGCCCGCATGAGAGCGTGGCGTTCTCCGCGGCGCAGGGCTACGCGCAAGTCACCGGCCGCGCGCAGGCGGTGATCGTGCATGTGGAGTGCGGAACGCAGAACATCGGCGGCATGCTGCACAACGCGGCCAAGGGGCGGGTGCCGGTACTGATCTTCGCGGGCAGTTCGCCGATGACCCAGCACGGCGAACTCACCGGCAGCCGCAACGAGTTCATCCAGTGGATTCAGGACGTGCACGATCAGCGCGGCATCGTCCGCGGTTACACGAAGTACGACAACGAGATCCGCACCGGCGAGAACGTCAAGCAACTTCTGCACCGCGCGGCGCAGATCGCGGCGAGTGACCCGGCGGGCCCGGTGTACCTGGTTGGCGCGCGCGAAGTCATGGAGCAGCGGCTGGACCCCGAGCGGGCCAACCGGTCCGAATACGCGCTGGATCGCTACGGCGCCGTCGCTCCCGGTGGCCTTGCCCCGCAGACCGTGGAGCAGATCGGCGAAGCATTACTGAGGGCGGCGAATCCGCTCATCGTCACGTCCTATCTCGGCACCGACCCCGCGGCCGTTCCCGCGCTGGTCGAACTGTCGGAGCTGCTGGCGATTCCGGTGATCGAGTCCGTACCGATGCGCTTGAACTTTCCCGCGGATCACCCCCTGCATGCTGGATATCAATGGAACACGCCCGCGCAGAACCCGGTACTGGCCGCGGCGGACGTGGTGCTGGTTCTCGGCAGTGACGTGCCCTGGATTCCCACCAAGAACCGGCCCACGGAGCACGCGCGCGTGTTCGTCGTCGACATCGATCCGCTTAAGGAGCAGATGCCCCTGTGGCACGTGCCCGCCGAGGTCTTCGCCCGCGCTGATCCGGGCACCGCGGTGCGCCAGCTGACCGGATTCGTGGCGGGTTCGACGCCGATCGAGTCCGGTTCGGTCGCCGTCCGGTACGCCGCCGTCGCCGCCGAGCACAACCGCCGGACCGGGGAACTGGCGAGGCGCGAGCGGCCCGACGGCGAACGGATCACCCCGGAGTTCCTGGTCGCGTCCGTCCGGGAACAGCTCAGCGAGCTCGACGAGGACGTCATCGTGCTGTCGGAGGCGATCTCCAACTACCAGGTCGTCAATGAACACCTGCGCTGCACAACGCCCGGCGGTCTGATCGGTTCCGGCGGCGGGTCATTGGGCTGGCACGCGGGGGCCGCCATCGGCGTGAAGCTGGCCCGGCCGGACGCGCTGGTGGTCTCGCTCGTCGGTGACGGGAGCTACCTGTTCGGCGTTCCGGCTTCCGCACAGTGGGTCGCCCGCCGCTACGGCATCCCCAGCTTGACGATCATCTTCGACAACGAAGGCTGGAAGTCGCCGAAGCTGTCCACGCTCGGGGTGTACCCGGACGGTGCGGCCGCGGCCAACGACGACTTCAACGTCAGCTTCGCTCCGGAAGCCGACCTGCCGGGAATCGCGGCCGCGGCGTCGGGAGCGTGGGCCCGCACCATCGCATCGCCGGGCGAGGTGCCGGTCGCGGTGAAGGAAGCGCTGGATGCCGTCCGCTCCGGCCGCCCGGCGGTGCTGAGCGTGCGGGTGGAAGCGGTGACGGAATCGTGAGCCTCATCCTCATGGACTTGGCGGAGGGCCCCCGACGCGCACATCCCTTCCCGCGATCGCACCTGTTGTGGACATGGCGCCCGCTACGCCGAGGAGCAGTAACAGCGGCGGTAACCAGCTTCCTGTCGCGTCGTGGACCGCGCCAACCAGGAGTGGACCCGCCGCGCCGACGGAATAGCCCACCGCCTGGGCCATGCCCGACAGCCGGCCGACGGTGGTGATGTCGCGTCCGCGCAGGATGACAAGGGTAAAGGCCATCGAGATGCCCGCCCCCTGTGCCAGGCCACTGAGGACACTCCATAACAGCCACAAGCCGGGCGCGACGAGCAACCCGGTCAGCGTCGCGATCCACACGACACCGATGAGAGCGGCGAGCCCTCGTTGGCTGCTGCTCCGGGTGGCGAGCGGCGGTATGAGCAGCGCGCTGGCGATCCCGGCGAGTTGATAGAGCGCCATGGCGGCCCCGCCCGCTCCCGCACTCAGACCGGCCTCGTCGCTCAGCAGGGTCGGCAACCACGCGGTGACCGAGTAGTACAGGGCCGACTGCGCGCCGAGGAACAGCGCCAGTGCCCAGGCCGTCCCGCTTCGCCATACGCCGGGAGACCGGACGCCGGTGAGGGGTTTCGCCGGAGCAGCCGTGTGGCGGAACGCGACGGTCCAGACCACCCCGGCGGTGACCGCGAGGACCGCCCACAGCGCCAGGCCACCGCGCCAGCCGGTGGTGACCGCGATCGGCGCGGTCAGCGCGGCGGTCAGCGCGGCACCGGCGGCGAGTGACGCGGTGTAGATCCCGGTCACCGGCCCGACCCGGCGGGGGAAGTCGCGCTTGATCACCACCGGGACCAGCACATTGCCGACGGTGATCGCCAAGCCGATCAAGACCGTCCCTGCGATGGCGGCGGTGAGCCCGTCGGTCGATCGCAGCACGGTGCCTGCCGCGATACCCGCCAGGCCGAGCGTGATCGCGCGCTCCGGTCCCGTCCGCTTGGCGAGCAAGACCACCAGCGGCGCGGCGACGGCGAAACAGAGCACGGGCAACGCGGTGAGCAAGCCGGCGGTACCGCTGGAGATCCGCAATGCGGCGCGCAGATCGGGCAGCACCGGTGAGACCGCGGCGATGGGCGCGCGGAGATTGAACGCCACCAGGATGACTGCGCCGATGAGCAACCACCGTCGCGTTACCACGCCGGTTGCGGCGCTTTCCGTGGTGGCCGGTTCGTGTCCGGGCACGCGAGCGTCAGGCGTCCGATTCGACGCCGGCGGGCCGGTGCCCGCCCTTGGCCTGCTGGATCCGCTCATAGACATGGGCGCGTAGCTCGGCGAACCGGGGTAGCGAGCGGGTGGTGAGCTGATCGCGTTCGGCGGGTAGGTCGATGATGACGTCCTCCAGGACGACGGTAGGGGAGTTGGACAGCACGATAACCCGTTGTCCGAGGTAGACGGCTTCATCGATGTCGTGGGTCACGAAGAGCACGGTGACACCCAGTCGCTGCCACAGCGAGCGGACGAGGTCTTCGAGGTCGGCCCTGGTCTGTGCGTCGACAGCCGCGAAGGGTTCATCCATGAGCAGCACCTGCGGCTCGTAAGCGACCGCGCGGGCGATCGCGACGCGCTGCTGCATTCCTCCGGAGAGCTGCCAGGGGTGCGCGGTGTGGGAGTCGGCGAGCCCGACCGCCGCCAACGCGTCGGTGACCAGTCGTTTCCGCTCGGCGCGGGGCACCTTCTTCTCCTTGAGCGGCAGTTCGACGTTCTGCCACACCGTCAGCCACGGGAACAGGCTGCGGCCGTACTCCTGGAACACCACGGCCATGCCGGGCGGTGGACCCGAGACCCGCTTGCCCTCGAGCGCCGCTTCGCCCGCGGTGCACTGCAGCAACCCCGAGATACAGCGCAGCAGTGTGGTCTTGCCGCAGCCCGACGGCCCGACAAGGCAGACCAGTTCGCCCGCACCGACGCTGAACGTGAGATCCCGGATGGCCTCGACCGAGCGTTTGCCGCTCGTGTAGACCTTTTTCAGGCCGCGGACATCGAGCATCGGGGCGGCGGGATCAGTGAGGGTGGCACTCGAGTCCGTCACGTCCGTGCCCTGCCGTGGTTCGGTCATGGTTGGTCTCCGCATCAGTTGCCGCCTCGTTGAGTGTGGTGCAGGCCGCGATGCCAGGCCATGGCTCGTGACTCGACGACCCGGAAGAGCAGGGAGAGCGCGACGCCGATAAGGCCGAGCAGGATGATGCCACTGAACATCTGGGGTATCGCGAAGCTGCGCTGGAACTGGATGATGCTGAAGCCGAGCCCGTTGGTCGCCGCGAACATCTCGCTGATCACCATCAGGATGATGGCGATCGACAACGCCTGGCGAGCGCCGGTGACGATCTGGGGGCTCGCGCCTCGAAGCACCAGGTGCAGCAGGCGAGCGCGGCGCCGGAACCGGTAGCAGCGGGCGGTGTCGCGTAGTACCTCGTCGATCGAGCGCACACCTTCGACGGTGTTGAGCAGGATCGGCCAGATGGCACCGGAGACGATCACGAGGACCTTCATGCCGTCGCCGATGCCCGCGAACAGGATCAGCACCGGGACCAGCACCGGGGGTGGGATGGCGCGGAAGAACTCCAGTACCGGCTCGACGACCGCGCGCAGCGTCGGTGAGGATCCGACGGCAACCCCGACGGTGACGCCGAGTACCAAGGCCAGCGCGTACCCGGCGCCGAGCCGCACCAGGCTCGGCGCGACGTCGGTGCCCATCCTGCCTTCGAACCAGGTCGCGCCGAAGACTTCCAGGATCGTGCGCAGCGGCGGCCAGTAGAAACTGGTGCTGTTCGCGGTAGCCAGCCACCACGCGACGATCAGCACGATCGGCAGCCCGAGAACGAGCAATGCCCGCTTCGCCCAGGCGATCAGGAGCGATGATTCGGACCTGCGAGCAACCCCGATGGTCGATGTCATGCCGGCACTTCCCCTCGCACCGACGGATGCCAGCGCAACACCCGTCGCTCGGCCCTCCTGGCGATCAGGTTCACCGCGACCCCGATCAGGCCGGTGACGATGACCAGGGCATACATCGTGGTGACCGCGCCGGAGGACTGGGCCACCGCGATGGATTTGCCCAGTCCCGGGCTGCCGATGACCAGCTCGCCGGTGATCTCCAGGATCAGCGCGACCGCGGCGGCTAGCCGGAACCCGGTCATGACGTACGGCAGCGCGGTCGGCCAGATCACCGTGCGGACCTGCGCCCACGGCGAGAAGCGGTAGGAACGCGCGGTGTCTCTTGCCACCGGATCGACATCGGCCACGCCGTAGAGGACCTGGACCAGAATCTGCCAGAAGCTGGCGTATACCACCAAGATCAGGGTGGAGCGCATATCGCTGCCGAACAGCAGGACCACCAGCGGGATCAGCGCGACCGAGGGAATCGGGCGGAGGAACTCGATGGTTGAGGTGGTGGCCGCGCGCAGTGCCGGGATGCTCCCGATCACGATGCCGAGGACAACGCCCGCGCCCATGGCGATGGCCAGGCCGAGGGCCCAGCCGCGCAAGCTCGATCCCAGCGCTTGCCAGAATGCGGGTGAGTCGAGCTGATCGGCGAGTGCCGAAGCCATCTGGCTGAACGGCGGGAGAAATCGCGAATCCGCCAGCCCCGCCCTGGGGATCAGCTCCAGCATCGCGACCAGCCCGGCCAACCCGGCAACACCCAAAGCACTGTCCGGGATGCCGCGCCGGCGTGGCGCCGCCGCCGGGGCGAGGGGTGTCGCGCCGGCCGTCACGGCAGCAGCGCCCGCACGTCCGGTTCGCCGTCGACCAGGCCGTGCTGGTTGGCGAGATCAGCGAGCCGTTGGACCGAGTCGACGTTGATCTCGGTGGGCCAGCGCGGCAGAGTGAGGTCCTTCGCCGTGTCCTCGTCGATCTCGGTGTAGGTACCGAGGATTCGCCGGGCCTCATCCGGGTTTTCCTGCGCGTAGGTCAGTGACTCGTTCATGGCTTCGGTGAATCGCTTGACGAGGTCGGGGTTGGACTCGATGAGCTCCCGCGATGTGACATAGGCGGCGACCATGAGCTCGGTGTGGGTGGCCGCGAAGTTGGACGCCACCTGACGCGCACCTTGTTTGGTGGTGATGGTGAGGAACGGTTCGACCACCCATGCGGCGTCGACTCGGCCTTCTTCCACCGCGGCGGGCATGTCGGGGAACGGCAGCTCGACGAACTTGATGTCCGAGTGATCGCCACCTGCCTGGTCGACCACCTCGCGGATCGTGGTGTCGCCGATATTGTTCAGCTGGTTCACCGCGACCGTCTTGCCCGCCAGCCCCGCGGCGTCTTCGATATCGCTGTCTTCGGGCACGACGACACCGCCGAAGTCGGCGTCCTCGTCGCCGGTTGTGCTGTTGCCCGCGGTGAGGACCTTCAGCGGCAGGCCTTTCGTCTGCGCGATCAGCAACGAGGTGACGTTCGCGAAGCCGAACTGGAACTGCCCGCTCACCACGCCGGGAATCGTGGATGCCCCGCCTTGGCCGGTCTCCAGGGTCAGCTCGATGCCCCGGTCGGCGAAGAACCCCTGTTCGTCACCGAGGTAGATCGGCGCCACGTCGACGATGGGGATCAGGCCCACGGTGACGGCGTCCGGGCCGTCGCCGTTCGAGGCACCTTCGTCGCTGGAACCGCATGCGGCCAACAGCATGAGCACCGCACCTACCGCGGCAGTCCTGACGGTTCGTTTCATCGAGGGGCTCCGTTGTCCGGGATTGAGCGATTTCCTGTCGCCGGAATGTAAGCCGCCCCACAACGGCGGTCAACGAGTTGATTCTGCTCAGTGAAAGCCCAAGGGCGCCTCGAGGAGAAGCGAGTTCAGGTGGCCGCCACCGACTGACTTCGGGCGAGCCCGCCAGGACGCCGGGTTCTGGCCAGTGAAAGAGCAGCGGACTTGATCAGGAGACATTTGGGTCCCGATGGCGAGGCTACTCGTGATTAGCCGTCGCAGGATAATCCCGCGCAGTTTCTCAATCGGGTCTACGAGCTCAGGATGCTGGGCTCCCGAACTCGAGTCCGTATTGAGCAGATGGTGGCGCACGACGGGACGAAAGCTGCCGCTGGTACTCATCTTGGCGGGGAGTGAGCTGTCCTTCTTCGAAGATGAGGTCCTCCCGTTTCTGGCGCGCGAAGCCGCGCTGTTCCATCCGGGATACAGCGCGGAGGATCGTGTGCGCTGCTTCTCGGTGTGCG
The DNA here is from genome assembly GCA_009379975.1 of Actinophytocola sp. Lineage (GTDB taxonomy): Bacteria > Actinomycetota > Actinomycetes > Mycobacteriales > Pseudonocardiaceae > WHSS01. The sequence continues at coordinate 29 of WHSS01000152.1, read as the reverse complement.
GTGGTGTGCCGTACTACCTCGAACGGTTT
>WHSS01000169.1 GCA_009379975.1 Actinophytocola sp. | reverse complement strand
GTTCGCGGACGACGAGGACCTCGTTCGCGCGAGCCTGCGCACGATGCTTTCCGCATCGGAGGGCATCGAAGTGGTGGGGGAGGCCGTCGACGGCCGATCGGCGGTGGAGATCACGCGGCTGCACCGCCCCGACGTCGTGCTGCTCGACATCAAGATGGGCGCGGAGGACGACGGCATCCAGGCGCTGGGAACGATCCTCAGGTTGCCCTCGCCACCGGCCGTGGCCATGCTCACCACCTTCGACATTGACTCCTATGTGTCCCGGGCGCTCAGCCTCGGCGCCCAGGGGTTCCTGCTCAAGGACATCCGGCCGGCCTCTCTGATCCAGGCGGTCCGCGACCTCGCGCGCGGCGGTGCGGTCCTCGATCCCGGTGTCGCCGCCCGCATGGTCCGGGCGCACCGCGACGAGCAGCGCGTCGCCGAGCCCGCGCGGGAGTTGCTCATGTCGCTGTCGGACCGGGAACGCGAAGTCGTCACCCTGATCGCGCAGGGCATGTCGAACTCGGAGATCGGTGCGACGCTGTTCCTGTCCGAAGCCACGGTGAAGGGCTACGTCTCCTCGGTACTCGCCAAGATCGGTGCCGCGAACCGCGTGCAGGCCGCGCTGCTCGCCTACCGGGGTGGATTGCTCGAACGTTAGGCGCGAGCGCCTGATCACGCCAAGCGAAGCGAGGCCGATGTCATTGCTGATCGCGCTCGAGATACTGGGCCTGGTGGCCTTCGCCGCGTCCGGCGCGCTGGCCGCGGTCCGGGCGCGGCTCGACGTCTTCGGGGTGATCGTCGTCGGCCTGACCACGGCATTGGGCGGCGGAATCATCCGCGATGTGCTGCTCGGCGTCAACCCGCCGACGACGCTGCGGACCTGGCCCTACCTGACCGCGGGCGCGCTCACCGCGCTGGTCGTCTTCCGGTTTCATCCCCAGGTGGCGCGGCTACGGAAGCCGGTGCTGGTCGCCGACGCGGTCGGGCTCGGGCTCTTTGCCACGTCAGGTACCGCGGTCGCGCTCAACCTCGGTGCCCCGGTCTACACCGCGTGTCTGATCGGTATGACGACCGGCATCGGTGGCGGAGCCATCCGTGACTTGCTGCTCCGGGAGATCCCGCTGGTGTTGCGCCGCGAGATCTACGCGCTGGCCGCTCTGCTCGGTGCGGTGCTGGTCGGCGTCGGCCACGTACTGCGATTACCCGCCATCCCGGTGACCGCTGTCGCCGCGGCGGTGGTCGTCACCGTCCGGCTGCTCGCCCTCTGGCGGAAGTGGAACGCGCCGGTAGCCCGAGACCCACGCTGAGGCACCGGCCGCGTCGTGAGTGAAAGTGCGTGCCCGAGCAGCCATAACCACTCACGACTGCCAGGTGTGCACCGGTTCGTTGGTGTGCATGTGGGTCCGGTAGCGGCTGAGCATCTCGCGGAGGGCGTCCGCGCGGTCCATCGACGTGCTGTCGAGCAACTCATGGAAGGTGCTGGTCTGCCACCCGGCTCCGGTAACGCCGGTCAGGCAGCGCTGCTCGATGACGCCCAGCAGCCGATCGCGCTCGGCGGTGTCGACTTCCCAGCTGCGCAGGCCCTCATGCGCCATGGGGAGCAGCCGCCGCAGCACGAGTTCGGCGACCCCGACGTTGCCGGTGCCGGGCCAGTAGATCCGCGCGTCGAGCCCGTGCCGCGCGCAGGCGTGGAAGTTCTCCTCGGCGGCGCTGAACGACATCCGTGACCACACCGGCCGTTCCGCCTCGACCATCGCCCGGACCAGTCCGAAGTAGAAGGCACCGTTGGCCACGGTGTCCAGCACGGTCGGGCCCGCGGGCAGGACCCGGTTTTCCACCCTGAGATGCGCTCGCCCGTCGACCACGTCATAGATCGGCCGGTTCCACCGGTAGATGGTGCCGTTGTGCAGCCGCAGCTCGCTCAGCGACGGGGTATCGCCCTGGTCGAGCATCTCGAACGGATCCTGTTCCGAACGGACCGGCAGCAGCGCGGGGAAGTAGCGCACGTTCTCCTCGAACAGGTCGAAGATGGAGGTGATCCACCGCTCGCCGAACCACACCCTCGGCCGCACGCCCTGCACCTTGAGCTCTTCGCTGCGGGTGTCGGTCGCCTGCTCGAACAGCGCGATGCGCGTCTCCGCCCAGAGCTGCTTGCCGAGCAGGAACGGCGAGTTCGCCCCGACGGCCACCTGCACGCCCGCGATGGCCTGCGCGGCGTTCCAGTACGCGGCGAACTCCGCGGGGCTGACCTGGAGGTGGAACTGTGTACTGGTGCACGCGGCCTCGGGGACGATGGTGTCGCAGGTGGTGGCCAGCCGCTCCTCGCCGTCGATCACGATGTGCAGGTCTTCCCCGCGCGCGGCGAGCACCTGCTCGTTCAGCAGCGCATAACGGGGACTGCCGGACAGCGATTGGCCCGTCAGATGCGGCAACCGTAACGTGGGCAGCACGCCGATCATCACCAGCTGTGCGCCCAGATCCTGCGCTCGCGTCTCGGCGTGGTTGAGGCTGGCACGCACCTCGTTCTCGAACTCGCGGATGCCACCGCCGTGCAGCCGCCGCGGCGCCACGTTGATCTCCAGGTTCCACTGGCCGAGCTCGGTCTGAAACGAGGGATCGGCGATGGCGTCGAGCACCTCGGCGTTGCGCATCGCGGGCTCGTGCTGCGCATCGACGAGATTGAGCTCGATCTCCAGCCCGGTCATCGGCCGTTCGAACTCGAAGCGCGACTCCGACAGCATCCGTGCGAAGGCATCGAGGCAGCGCCGGATCTTCACCCGATAGCGTGTCCGATCTTCTCGGGAGAACGTGTGCTGCCCGATTTCCTCGCCCATGCCAACCCCTTAGTCAGCTGCCAGTTCAACGTTAGCCTCCCGGCACGTATTTCGACGTGGTGCCGAGACGATCTCGTGACCAGCGCGCCGCCGATCGGGCGGTGCTCTCAGGCGGAGCTCAGCGAGGGGAGTAACACTGTGCGCATGCGCATACTTGTTGTCGACGACGACCGGGCGGTGCGGGAGTCGCTGCGCCGCTCGCTGGAGTTCAACGGCTATTCGGTCGAGCTGGCCAGCGACGGCGCGCGGGCCCTCGAAGCCGTCATCGCGAATCGGCCGGACGCCATGGTGCTCGATGTGATGATGCCCAGGCTGGACGGCCTCGAGGTCGCCCGCAGGCTGCGAAGCTCCGGTGACGACCTGCCGATCCTCGTGCTCACCGCGCGTGACACCGTGTCGGATCGGGTCTCCGGGCTCGATGCCGGCGCCGACGACTACCTGCCCAAGCCGTTCGCCCTGGAGGAGCTGCTGGCGAGACTGCGGGCGTTGCTGCGGCGCTCCACGCCCGAAGCGGGTGGCGATGGGGCGGGCAATGTGCTCACCTACGCAGACCTCACCCTCGACCCGGCAACCCGGGAGGTGCACCGCGGCGAGCGCTCGATCAGCCTGACCCGCACCGAGTTCGCGCTGCTCGAGCTGCTGATGACCTACCCGAAGCACGTGTTGACCCGCAGCAGGATCCTCGAAGAGGTATGGGGCTATGACTTCCCCACCTCGGGCAACGCGCTCGAGGTCTACGTCGGGTATCTACGGCGCAAGACCGAAGCTGAAGGGGAGCCGCGGCTCATCCACACCGTCCGCGGCGTCGGCTACGCCCTGCGGGAGAACCCTTAAGTGTCGACCGAGACCTTGCCGGATCGTCGCCGCTTCTCGCTGCGGGCACGGGTCACCCTGCTCGCGGCGGCATGCGTCGCCGGTGCCGTCGCGCTGGTCTCGATCGGCGCGTACTTCACCATGGCCGAAAGCCTGTACCAGCAGGTCGACGACCGGCTGATGCAGCGCGCGGAAGCCGCGGTAGAGGCGCCGCCGGTGCGCAACCGGCTCCAGCAAATTCCCAGTGCCTTCCTCACCACCACCGACATCCAGATCGGCCTGCTTTCCCTCGAAGGCGAAATGAACAGTCCCACGGGACACCAACCGGCATGGGGCCGGGCCGAGCTCGACGTCGCGCGCGGCGTGCAGCCGATGTCGCTGCGCACCGACGCCCGGACCAACACCAAAGTCATCGCGCTGCCGGGCGGCCCGGGCGAGGCCATGGTGCTCGCGCAGTCCCTGGAACCGACCAACGACACGCTGCGCAAGCTCGCCGTCGTGCTGTTCGTGGTCAGCGGTGCCGGTGTGGTGGTCGCCGCGGTGGCGGGTACCGCCGTGGCGCGGGGCGGCTTGCGGCCCGTGGAAAAGCTGACGGCGGCGACCGAGCGTGTCGCGACGACGGGCGACCTGCGGCCGATCCCGGTATCCGGCGACGACGAGCTGGCCCGGCTGACGGCCAGCTTCAACACCATGCTCGGCGCGGTGGCCGAGGCCCAGCACCGGCAGCGGCAACTCGTCGCCGACGCGGGCCACGAGCTGCGTACCCCGCTGACCTCGCTACGCACCAATCTCGAACTGCTGCTCGCCGCGGACAAGCAGGACGCCCCGTCCTTACCCGACAAGGACCGGGCCGACATCGAGTCGGACATCACGGGTCAGCTCGACGAGGTGACGCAGTTGATCGGCGACCTCGTACTGCTGGCCAGTGCCGATCACTCAGGCGCGGAGGTGGAGCAGGTGGAGCTGGTCGATGTCGTCGAACGGGCACTGGACCGGGCACGCCGCCGAGCCGGCGACGTGCGGTTCGACGTGAGGCTGCAACCGTGGCGGCTGATGGGCGACGCCAGCTCGCTGGAGCGAGCGGTGCTGAACCTGCTGGACAACGCGGTGAAGTTCTCGCCGCCCTCGGGCACGGTCCGGGTGCGCAGCTTCCCGGTCGGTGACGGCACCGCCGTGATCGAGGTGGCCGACGAGGGCCCCGGGATCGCCGAAGAGGACCTGCCGAAGGTCTTCGACCGGTTCTATCGGTCATTGCAGGCGCGGACGCTGCCCGGATCCGGTCTCGGGCTCGCCATCGTCAAGCAGGCGGTGGAAACCCACGGCGGCGCGGTCTACGCCGGGCAGTCCCGCGAAGGCGGCGCGTTGCTGACGATACGGTTGCCCGGCGCGCCGGGATGAGGGTGGACAATCTTGGACAGCACTGACCGACGAGGCCGCGGAAGATGCGTCACACTGGTGAAGAGGCGCCACGATTGACGCACAGACCACAGCTTCGATTCAGCTCCCTCTTAGGACGATGCCGCATGGTGGAGACATGAGCGACAACGACCCAGCCGAACCGAATCCCTGGTCGCCGCGTTCCGCGCCGGAGACGCCGCAGGACGCCGGTCAGCAGCAGTACCGTCCCGGTGACTTCCAGCCTGCCGCCGGTGAGCCGCAATACCCCAAGGGCGAGTACCAGCAGACCCCCGCTGAGCAGCAGCAATACCCGCAGGGTGCGCAGCAGTTCGGTGGTGAGCCGCCCGGCGAGTACCAGCCCGAGTACCAGCCGACGGCCGAGTACCCACGGCACCCCGCGAGCATGGGTTACGGCGGGTACGCCACCGCGCCGCCCTACGCCATCTATCCGCAGCCGCCACGGCGATCCTCCCGCAAGCTGTTCGCGGGGATGACGGCGATCGCGCTGCTGGTCGGCGGCGTCGCGGGGGGCTTCGGAGGTTACCTCGCCGCCGAGCAGAACCCGACATCGACGGTGAACGCGCTCGACGCGCCGCGACCAGCGAAGCAGACCGGCAGCGCGTCGGATGGCACGGTCGAGACGGTTTCGGACGCCGTACTGCCCAGCGTGGTGCAGTTGCAGATCATGGGCAGTTCGGGCTCGGGCGAGGGCTCCGGCTTCGTGCTCACCGACGACGGCTACATCCTGACCAACAACCACGTCGTCGAAGCCGCGGCCAGTGGCGCAGCGGAGCTCAGGGTGGTCCTCGCCGACGGAAAGCGGGTCAGCGGCGAGGTCGTCGGCCGTGACCCCAACTCCGACGTCGCGGTGGTCAAGGCGAACGGGGCCGCCGGCCTCGACCCCGTCGAACTGGGCCGCTCGGACGATCTCAACGTCGGCCAGTCGGTGGTGGCGATCGGGTCCCCGTTCGAGCTCTCCGGCACGGTGACCTCGGGCATCATCAGCTCGCTCGACCGGCCGGTGCGCGCCGGCGGTAACCGCGGCGACCAGGCGACCGTGCTCAATGCGGTGCAGACCGATGCGGCGATCAACCCGGGCAACTCCGGTGGTCCCCTTGTCGACCTCAGCGGCCGCGTCATCGGTATCAACTCGGCGATCTACAGCCCCGGTGCCGGCGGCCAGTCCGGGGCGGGCAACGTCGGCATCGGGTTCGCCATCCCGATCGACCAGGCACGCCGGACGGCCGACGAGATCATCGAGACCGGGAAGGCGAGCGAGACCTACATCGGTGCGCGGGTTCGCGACGCCAGGGACACCGGGGCGCTGATCGCCGATGTGGAGAGCGATACCCCCGCCGAAAAGGCAGGCCTGAAGTCCGGCGACGTGATCATCAAGCTGAACGACCGGCCGATCTCGGGTGCCGACGAACTGGTCGCGGCCATCCGCTCCCGCACCGCAGGCGAAGAGGTGACGCTGACGCTCTCCGGGGGCAAGACGCTCCGGGCGACGCTCGGCTCGAAGCCGGTCTCGGTGAACTGACAACGGCACCAGCGCCGACGCCGCCATCCTCGTCGTGCGTGAAAGTCCTTGCTCCCGCACGCTTCAGCACTCACGACCCCAGCCAGGTGGGTCGTGAGTGCTGAAGCGTGCCCATGCAAGGTGTTTCACGCACGACACCACGGGCGGCCGGTAACGTGCGGCGCATGATCGAACGCGCCGCGACCGACGTCGAGCCCCATCGGCATTGGAATGAGGTCTACCGGCATCGCGGCGACGAGGGTGTCAGCTGGTTCCAGCCCGCCACCACGTCGCTGACGCTGATCGATGGGCTGAACCTGGCGGCCGATGCGGCGGTGCTCGATGTCGGCGGTGGCGCCTCCCGGCTGGTAGACGGCCTGCTGGCGCGCGGATACACCGACATCTCGGTGCTCGATGTGTCCCCGGCCGCGCTCGACGTGGCTCACGCTCGGGTCGGCGCGGCGGCTCCGGTGAGCTGGATCAGAGCTGACCTGCTCGCCTGGCGGCCGATACGCCGCTTCGACCTCTGGCACGACCGGGCGATGTTTCACTTCCTCAGCGCGGCCGATCGAGCCCGCTATCTGGCCGTGCTCGCGTCGGCGTTGCGTCCGGGGGCGCGGTGGTCATGGCGATCTTCGCGCCGGAGGGCCCGGAGACCTGTTCCGGGCTGCCGGTCACGAGATACTCGTCCGAGGAGCTTGCCGCGGCGCTCGGTGACGGCTTTCAGCTATGTCGCGCCGAACGCGAGGAGCACGTGACGCCCTCCGGTGTCGTGCAGCCGTTCAGCTGGGTCGCCGGGCGGTTCTGGCCATGAGCATTACCAAGTTCTGACGAGATCGGCTCGTCTGCTTCCGCCTGCCGCCGTGCCGCCCTACGGTGAACTCCAGACGGAGGGAGTACGCATGGCGACCGTCCGGTTACTCGACGCCGAGCAAGCGCCGTTACTGGCGCGGCCGTTCTACGCCAAGGGTGACCCCGGGCCGATCGTCGCCTCGCTGGCGCAGGTTCCTGAGTTGCTCGAGACGGCGATGCCGTTCATCTCGACGGCGCTCGGCCCGTCCGCGATCTCGTGGCGGGACAAGGAACTGGTCATCGTGCGCACCTCCGCGGTGCTGGAGTGCTCCTACTGCGTCGCGACGCACACCGCGGTCGCGCTGGACGCGGGTCTGTCCCACCAGGAGGTACGGGCGCTGCGGGGCGAGGAGGACATCGCCTCGGCGTTTCGCGATCCCCGCGAGCTGGCGTTGCTGGCCTGGGTCGGTGAGCTGGCCGGCGGCCGTGGTTCCGTGCCCGCCGCGGTGCGAGATGGGCTGCACGCCCACTGGGAAGACCACGAGGTGGTCGAGCTGACCGTGGTCGTTGGCGCGACGATGCTGCTGAACCGGCTCGCGACCGGGCTGGAGTTGCCGGTCTCGGCGGGCACCGAGCGGCGGCTGGCAGCAGAGGGTCTGCGGTGAGCGCGGTCGCCGAAGCCGTCGCCGAAGGCAAGCTGCCGGGCCGGGTGTGGATGTATGCCGACTACCACTGCAACCTGGCGTGCACGTACTGCCTGACCGAGTCGGCGCCCAAGGCGCCGCGCCGGGTGATCGGCCGCGAGCGGATGCTGGAGATCGCCGGCGAGGCGGCGGAGCTGGGCTTCACCGATCTCGGCGTGACCGGCGGCGAGCCGTTCCTGCTGCGGTGGCTGCCCGAGGCGCTGGCCGAGATGTCGGAGCGGCTGCCGGTGCTCGTGCTCACCAACGGCACGCTGTTCACCCGGCGCAGGCTGGCCGAGCTGGCGCCGCTGGTGCAGCGCGACGTGGCGATGCAGATCTCGCTCGACCGGCCCGACCCGGACGACAACGACGAGATGCGCGGGCCGGAGAACTTCCGCAAGGTGGTCGACGCGGTACCCAAGCTTGTCGACAAGGGGATCAAGGTCCGCATCGCGACCACCGTGGAGTCCATTGAGGACGCCGAGCTGGACCGGCTCTGCGCGCTGCACCGCGAGCTCGGGGTGCCGGACGAGGACCACATCGTGCGGCCCATCGTGCGCCGCGGCCGCGCACTCGATCACGACCTCGGTGTCGTCGCGCACCAGGTCGACGTGCCCGCGGAGCTGACCGTCACCGTCGACGGCGCGTTCTGGAGCCCCTTCGGGCCGACGGTGCACGACGGCGTCGTCGACACCGACCTGCTGATCACCCGCACCACCAGGCCGTTGTCGACGGCTGCGAACGCGATGCTGCGGCTGACCGGTGAGCTGCCCGAAGGTGACGACGTCGCACTGAACATCCGTTGAGCGTGAGCCCTATGCGCGTCCGGTCGGGCGCGTCCTCCTCACCCGCTCGCACGCACACGTCAGCGGATCGTAAGGACACTGCGGTTGCAGCCGATTCTCGTGAGGACTTCGATGGAGAGACACGGTGGAGAGGAGCCGGCGACATGATCAGCACCGAACCGGCCGGAGTCCAGGCGCGGCTCACCAGAGGGTGCCTGGCCATGGTGCGCGTCGCCGTCGCTCTCATGTGGATCCAGAACGTGTCGTGGAAGGTGCCCGCCGACGACTTCAAGGCACTGCGGCACTTCACCCAGTTCGCCGTCGATGAGCCGGTGTGGGCGCCGTTCGCGTGGCTCGTGGAGAATCTGGTGTTGCCGAACATGACGTTGTTCGGCTGGATGACGCTCCTCGTCGAAGCCGGCCTCGGGGCCTTCCTGCTCGTCGGGCTCGCCACCAGGTTGTGGGCGCTGATCGGGATCGGGCAGTCGCTGGCGATCACCCTGTCGGTGCTCAACGCGCCGCACGAATGGCACTGGGCCTACTACTTGATGATCGTGGTCCACCTCGCGCTGTTCGCGACGGCGGCAGGCCGCGCCTACGGGGTGGATGGCGTGTTGCGTCCGGCGTGGCTGGCGTCATCGCATCCGCTCGCGCGATTGATGGTGAGGGCGTCATGAGCAGGTACGCACTCGACAAGGCTGCGATAGTGCTCGGCGTCGCCGCCATGGTCTCCGCGCTGTTTCGCCTGGTCCGCGGCGAGGGCGAGCCGGTGCGGCTGGTGCTGGTGACCAACACGCACCTCGCGGTGCTGCTGGTCCTCGGTGCGCTTGCGGTGGCGGGCGGCATCCTCGGCGGGTGGCCCGGCAGGGCACTTGCGGTCGTCGCGGGCGCCGGTTTCGGCGCGGCGGCGGTGATTCAGCTCCTCGGGTCGGCAGGCGGCCCGAAGCTCCTGGGCGGCGGTCTGACGACCATGGCGCTTTTCGGCGGCTTCGCGATCGGACTACTCGCCGTCGCGCTCACGCCCCGGGCAAATCCTCAGTAGACGGTTGCGGTTGGCGGTCGTTCGTGGCGAGCAGGACTTCGGTGACCGCGGCGGCGAACCGGCCGCTCGGTGCGGCCTGAGCCACCAGTTCGGCATCGAGCATCGTGTCCACATCGGACAGCAACGGTAGTTCGCCGATCGCCAGTCCGGCGCTCAGCAGCGCCCGGTGGGTTCGGCGTCCGGTGTCCGGAGTGGACATCGGGACCTGGTCGAGTACCGCCGAGTGAAGCGGGTTCCGCAATCCGAACGCCCACCAGCCGCCGTCGATGGCCAGGCCGAGCACGGCATCTCGATGGTCAGCGGTGAGGCAGGCCGACGCTTCGGCCAGCAGCGAGCCGGTGACCTGCGGCGTGTCTGCTCCGATCTGCACTACCGGCATCCCCGGGTGCCGAGCCGCCGCATCGGTGTGGGCGTTGACCAGCCGTTCGGCCAGCCCGTCGCCGCGTTGCCGGATGACGGTGATTCTGCCGAGCGCCCGCTGTATCTCCGCCGACCGTGCCGCCTGGGCCACGTTCCCTGCCAGTGCCACGATCGTCGCCTGGCCTGTCGCTCGTGCGGCGTCGAGGGTGTCGAGCAAGGCCGCCGCCGC